>JANONQ010000092.1:0-7865 GCA_031420935.1 Novosphingobium sp.
CATTGTCTCGATCGCCGGCCTCACCCAGGCCACCGTCGCCAACACCATTGCCGACCCTTGCGTCACCGAGCCGCTGCAAGCCCAGCCGATCGATCCGCCAACGCTGTCGATGCGCTTTGCCGTGAACGACAGCCCGTTCGCCGGCCGCGAGGGGACCAAGGTGACCAGCCGCATGATCCGCGAGCGGCTGCTGCGCGAGGCGGAATCGAATGTCGCCATCCGCGTCACCGAAAGCGCCGACAAGGACAGCTTCGAAGTCGCCGGGCGCGGCGAATTGCAGCTCGGCGTGTTGATCGAAACCATGCGCCGCGAAGGCTTCGAGCTCGGCATCAGCCGTCCGCGCGTGCTGTACGCCGAGGATGAGGGGGGCAAGCGCACCGAGCCCTACGAGGTGGTGGTGATCGACGTCGATGACGATTACGCCGGCACGGTGGTCGAGAAAGTCGCGCTCCGCAAGGGCGAGATGACCGATATGCGCCCATCGACCGGCGGCAAGACCCGCATCACCTTCTCCGCCCCCTCGCGCGGGTTGATCGGCTACCACGGGGAGTTCCTGTCCGACACGCGCGGCACCGGCATAATGAACCGGCTGTTCGAAAAGTACGGTCCCTACAAAGGCGCGATCGCGGGCCGCCAGTGCGGCGTGCTGATATCCAACGGCACTGGCGAGGCGGTGGGTTATGCACTCAATATGCTGGAGGAACGCGGCAGCCTGTTCGTGTCTCCGCAGGAGAAGGTCTATGAGGGCATGCTGATTGGCGAAAATGCCAAGCCGGACGATCTCGAAGTCAATCCGATGAAGTCTAAGCAGCTGACCAACTTCCGCTCGACCGGTAAGGACGACGCGATCCGCCTCACCCCGCCGCGGGTGATGACGCTGGAACAGGCGATCGCCTATATCGACGACGACGAGATGGTTGAAGTCACGCCCAAGAGCATCCGCCTGCGCAAGGGGCTGCTGGACCCGAATGACCGCAAGAAGGCAGGGCGGCGCAAAGAGGCGGCCTGAGCAGAAGCGGAGGACTAAACCTGGTTGGCCCCTGCGACATGCGGGGGGTGTCAGCCGGCACTTGCTCGTTGCACCAACGATCTGCTGTGGTTCATCAAAATGTCCACTTTCCTGAATGGGAGCTGCCAGCCTCATCCCGGCTCCGTTCAGCGAATCGGTCGTAAATCCACCAAGCGGCGAAACGCGGACGGCAATCGGGCCTCACTCAAAAGCGCTGCGGGAGTTTCAACATGAAAACACTCGTTAAGAAGGTCGCGCTTGCCACGGCTCTCGCTGCGACCGCGCTGACCAGTATCACTCCGGCGATGGCGCAGGATTATTACGGTGACAGGCATCACCGCGGCGGCGGCGATGACACTGCCATTGCGATCGGCATTGGTATCATCGGCCTCGCGGCAGTCGCTGCGATTGCATCGTCGAAGAACAAGAAACGCTACCGCCATTATGAAGGCCGCGATTATCGCTATCGCAACAGTTATGACGGATATGGCAACGACGGTTACGATAGCAATCGCGACGGCAACTATTACCGCGATCGCTACGACAACGACGACAGCTACTATGACCAGCGCGGCTACCGTGACGGCTATCGCTACCGCCGCGGTAACTGATAATTTGTTGCAAACGTAGGGTCGCTGGACGCACGGACGCACCATTCGGCGCGGCCGTGCGTCCTTTCATCATGTAACCGCGCCGCCCCGCTGCCAGTGTGTCCGCTGGAACAGGCGGACTTAGGCTGGTGGCGCAAACCTGAATAAAGCGGGCGGCACCTTTGCAGCACCGCCCGCTCGATTCCTCGAACCTGCTGTCAGCTCAGAAATGGAAGCTGAGCGTTGCCCGCACTGTGTGGAAATCGAAATTCGATCTCGACGGGCGGAAGTTCGTGCCACCGCCGTTCAGCAGAAACGGATTGGTCGCTGCTGCCGTGCCAGGGCCGATGGCGACGAAATATTTGTCATCGTCATAGCGATTGTAAAGATATTCCGCACCGATCGAAATATTGTCGGTCAGCATGAATTCGCCGCCGCCGCCGAGTTGATAACCCCAAACCCAGTCGCGGTCGTTGGTCGCAGTGAAGCTATTGACGGTGTTGGTGGTGAAAAACTTGTGGTCGATCCGGGCATAGCTGACGCCGCCAGTGCCGTAGATCAGTGCCCGTCCACCTGGCGTGAAGCCGATCCGGGCGCGGCCCGAGATTGCATAATCAAGCTGACGCTCAAAGCTGTAACCGGCCGGCGTGGTGCTGAACGCGGTAGTGCCATCGACCGAATCGTTCTTGCTCACCTCGACCAGCGCGCCCACCACCAGGCTCTCGCCGATGCGAGAATCCAGTCCGAGCCGAACGCCGTAGTCGATGCGCTTGCGGTCTTCGCGGCAGCTGCCGGGCGTTGCGCTGGTGGATGATCCCGCGCAGAAGCCGGGAGTGAACGCGTTGGCACCGAGAGTAGTCACGACATTCTCATTGAAGGAACCGTCGCGGTTCGTGTCGAACACAACGCTGTCGCCGTCGTTGCCGCCCTGCATGGTTATGCCGACAGCGCCCGAGACATAAAAACCATTGAACCCGACAGGTTCGTCCTGTGCGAAGGCAGGAGCAGATCCGAGCGTGCACACCAACATGGTTACAGCAAATCGATTAAAATTACGCATTTGAAACCTTTCACTTGTTTCTCCGGACTGGTTTCGCCGGATGGAGGTTACGTTTGAGGGCGCAGAAGGTTTCTCGCGCGGATGATGATTATCTTGCTGGTGATGCATCATGGCAACAGTCTGGCAGCACAAGCTGATACCAGGAACGCTAGCCAGACGTCGGCTTAGCGAGCCCGACGCTGATCGACTTAAATCAGAGAGTTAACGCATGGTTCAGTCTAACAATGTCCTAATGACGGTTCATCCAGCCGAGTCGCGACGGCCGCGTCCGGCATCAGAACGGGAGACGCAAGGTGTTGCCAATCTTCAAAAAACTCACAACCGCCGCAGTGGCTGGTGCGGTTGCACTGACCATTGCCGCACCAGCCGAGGCGCGTGACCGGTATTATCGCCACCGCAGCGGCGGCAACGATGCCGCCATCGCCATCGGTGCCGGCGTTATCGGCCTGGCGCTTGGCGCGGCTATCGCTTCAGGTAATCGTAATGATCGGTACGATTACGACGATAGATATTACTATCCTCGGCAGAATTATTACCAATCGTATCCACAACAGTATTATTATCAGTCGTATCCGCGGCAACATTATTATCAGCAGCAGTATCGGCAGGATTACAACTATTCCTACCCGCGCGGATATTACGACAACCGGCGCTGGAAAAAGCACTATAACCGCGATCGTCGCGACGGCTGGCGTTACCATGAGCGCCGCGGCCATCGATACCACGACGATGATTGAGGCAGGCAACCGGTTACGCTTGAACCTCTGAGCGCGGACGCCAAGTCCGGCCTCGCCAAGCCCGCGCCACCCATCTATGGCGCGGGCGTCTATGCAGACTTCCGATCTCCGCATTGCGCTGTTCAGCGGCAACTATAATTATGTGCGGGACGGCGCCAACCAGGCGCTGAACCGTCTCGCGGGCTATCTGCTGAGTTGCGGCGCGGCGGTGCGCATCTACGCACCGACAATTCCCGAACCAGCCTTCGCGCCGATCGGCGATCTCGTCAGCATCCCCTCGATCGCTTTCCCTGGCCGCGGCGAATACCGCTTTCCTCTCGGTCTGCCCGGACGCCTCAAGCACGATCTGGATCGTTTTGCGCCCAATGTGATCCATGTCTCTTCGCCCGACCTGTCTGGGCACCGCGCGGTTAGCTGGGCCCGGCGGCAACGGTTGCCGGTGCTCGCCTCGGTCCACACCCGCTTCGAAACCTATTTGCGCTACTACAACCTTGCCTGGCTGGAGCCGGCAATGGAGGCCGCCATCCGCCGCTTCTACCGGCGCTGCGATGCGCTCGTCGCGCCTTCGGAAAGCATGGCGCAGGTGTTGCGCGAACGGCGGATGAATTACGATATCGGCATCTGGTCGCGGGGTGTCGATCGGGAGCTGTTCCATCCCGGTCGCCGCGACATGGCCTGGCGCCGCGACCAGGGTATCGCCGACAGCGAGGTCGTCGTCGGGTTCTTCAGCCGGCTAGTGATGGAAAAAGGCCTCGACGTCTTCTCCGATGCGATCGATGAATTGCGCAGCCGCAATATCCCGCACCGGGTGCTGGTCATCGGCGAAGGCCCGGCGCGTGAATGGTTCGAGAATCGCCTTCCCGCTGCGGTGTTCGCCGGCTTCCTGTCAGGCGCTGAGCTGGCAAGGGCGGTTGCCAGCATGGATGTGCTGTTCTTCCCGTCGGTCACCGAAACCTTTGGCAATGTTACGCTCGAGGCGATGGCTTGCGGCCTTCCCGTGGTCGCCGCGGCGGCAACCGGCAGCGAGAGCCTGGTCGACGACCACGTCTCGGGCCGGCTGATCCGCCCTGGCGCGGTCCACCATTTCGCCGAGGCGGTGCGCGCCTATGTCGAACAGCCGGCCCTGCGCGCGCGCCACGGCGCCGCCGGCGAAGCGCGCAGCCTGCAATTCGGCTGGGACCGGATCAACCAGACGGTGGCCGATACCTATCTCCGGCTCGTCAGGCAGAGATCCGGCAATCGTTGATCCGCTTCGGCCGGGCGATCGCGGCGGAGTGACTGGGCAAACCGCGCATCGGTGACTATCTCCTGCTGAATGGCCGATCTCGTTCCCAACGACCAGCCAGAAAACCGCACCGAACCGCCGCGCGCCGACGCGCCGCTCGCCGACCGCCTGCGCCCGGCTTCGCTCGCCGAGGTGATCGGCCAGGAGCATCTCACCGGACCCGAAGGTGCGATCGGCCGGATGGTGGCGGCGGGCCGCCTCTCCTCGATGATCCTGTGGGGGCCGCCCGGCACTGGCAAGACCAGCATTGCCCGCCTGCTCGCCGATGCCGTGGGCATGCGCTTCGTCTCCATCAGCGCGGTATTCTCGGGCGTCGCCGACCTCAAGAAAGCCTTTGCCGAGGCCGAAACCGCAGCCCGAACGGGCCAGCGCACGCTGCTGCTCGTCGATGAGATCCACCGCTTCAACCGCGCCCAGCAGGATGGCTTCCTGCCGTTCGTCGAAAAGGGCACTGTCAGCAAGTTCGGCGCGACCACCGAGAACCCCAGCTTCGAACTCAACGCCGCGCTGCTCAGCCGCGCGCAGGTGCTCATCCTCCACCGGCTTGATGCGGCGGCATTGTCGGTGCTGCTCAGCCGGGCCGAAGCAGCGCAAGACCACCCCCTGCCCCTGACGCCGGAAGCACGCGCGGCGCTGGTCGCCTCCGCCGACGGCGATGGCCGGTTCCTGCTCAACCAGGCAGAGATGCTTTATGCGGCAAATCTCTCCGAGCCGCTGGAACCGGCCGCACTCGGCGCGTTCCTGCACCGCCGGGTCGCAGTCTACGACAAGGACCGCGACGGCCACTACAACCTCATCTCGGCCCTGCACAAAAGCCTGCGCGGCTCCGACCCGCAGGCGTCGCTCTACTACCTCGCCCGGATGCTGACCGCCGGCGAGGAGCCATTGTACGTGCTGCGGCGTCTCACCCGCTTCGCCAGCGAGGACATCGGCCTGGCCGACCCGCAAGCGCTCACCCAATGCCTTGCCGCCAAGGACGCCTATCAGTTCCTTGGCTCGCCCGAAGGCGAACTGGCAATCGTCCAGGCCTGCCTCTACCTCGCCACCGCGCCCAAATCGAACGCCGCCTATGCGGCGCAAAAGGAGGCGTGGAAGAGCGCGAAGGAAACCGGTTCGCTCAATCCGCCCGCGCATATCCTCAATGCTCCGACCAAGCTGATGAAGGACATCGGCTACGGCAAGAGCTACGCCTATGACCCTGACACCGCGGACGGGTTCTCCGGCGCGGATTACTGGCCCGAGGGAATGACACCGCAGACCTATTACCGCCCTGCCCCGCGCGGTTTCGAGCGGCAGGTGATCGAGCGGATCGAATGGTGGGACAAGAAGCGCCGGGAGCGCGCGAAATGAGCCGGCCCGCGTGAGGCGCTTCGCCAGGTTTGCGGCAATCGACTGGTCGGGCGAGGCGGTCGCGCGTCCCAAGGGTCTGGCGCTCGCCGTCGCCGAGGGCGGCATGGCCGCGCCGGAACTGCTGCGGCCGCCCGGTGGCTGGTCGCGCGGGGCGATCGGCGAATGGATCGCCGCTCAGGCGGGTGAGGACATGCTGATCGGCCTCGACCTGTCGACCGCCTTCCCGTTCCTCGATGCTGGCGCCTATTTTCCGGGCTGGTCCGCTTCACCCCCCGATGCCCGCACGCTGTGGCGGTGGGTCGAGGATATCGCGGGTAGCGATCCGCATTTCGGCTCGACCAGCTTTGTCGGCCATACCGAGGCGCGCCGGCACTTCCGCCAGCGCGGCGCGCTCGGCGAGCTTCACCCGCCCGGCCGGGGCAGACTGCGGGTCAGTGAGCATGGCCAGCGCGCCATGGGTCTGTCGCCTTATAGCTGTTTCAACCTGGTCGGCGCGGCGCAGGTCGGCAAATCCAGCCTGACCGGAATGCGCGTGCTGCACCGCCTGTCCGGCACGGTCGCAATCTGGCCGTTCGACCCGCTGCCTGAACGCGGTGCGGTGGTGGTGGAAATCTACACCACGCTAGCGGCTCGCGAAGCCGGCGTCCGCCCCGGTCGCAGCAAGCTGCGCGACGCTGTTACCCTCGACGCCGCCCTAGCCGCCCTTGCCTGCGCTCCGCACACCCCGCTTGCCAGCTACGACGACCACGCCACCGACGCCATCCTCGCCGCCGCCTGGCTCCGCCGCGCCGCCAACCGCACCGAACTGTGGCAGCCACCAGGCCTGACCCCGCACATCGCGCAAACCGAGGGCTGGACGTTTGGCGTCCCCCGCGGCTAAAGGCCTCAGCCATAACATGAGGCCGGCTTAGCTCAGTTGGTAGAGCACCTGATTTGTAATCAGGGGGTCAGGGGTTCGAATCCTCTAGCCGGCACCACTAAAAACAATGGCTCAAAGTGATTTTCGTATCAGTCGCCTCACGATCCAGATCGCGGGCGCAGTCGTCAACCCGCACGAGGGGCTTTGCACCAATGACCTCGATCAATCGCCCGCGCCGCAGCGCACTCTACCTGCCCGCCTCCAACGCCAAAGCCATCGCCAAGGCGCGGACCTTGGCTGCCGATATCGTCATTCTCGATCTGGAGGACGCGGTCGCTCCGGAAATGAAAGTCGAAGCGCGGGCGGCGGCGGTGGCGGCGGTGCGGGACGGCGGCTTCGGCACGCGTGAAGTGGCGATCCGGGCCAATGGCATCGATAGCGAATGGGGCGCGGCGGACCTTGCCGCAATCGCCGCCTCGGGCGCCGATGCGGTGCTGGTGCCCAAAGTCACCTCACCCGCCGATATCCTGCATTATGAGGCCGCCCTCACCTCTGCACCTGCCCCGATGAAGCTGTGGGCAATGATCGAGACCTGCGCCTGCATTCCCCGGCTGGACGCCATCGCGGCGCTGGCGGCCCATACCCGGCTGTCGCTCTTCGTGATGGGCGTCAACGATCTTGCCAAGGAAATGCACGCAAGGCTCACGCCGGAGCGCACGCCGTTCCTGCCATTCCTGTCGCTCACCGTCGCGGCGGCGCGGGCCCATGGCGTCGCCATCCTCGACGGCGTTTGCAACGAATTCCGTGACCTGGATGTGTTCCGCGCCGAGGCCCAGCAGGGCCTGCAATTTGGCTTCGACGGCAAAACGCTGATCCACCCCGACCAGATCGGGCCGTGCAACCAGGTGTTCTCGCCCAGGGCGGAGGAATTGGCGTGGGCGCAGGCAGTGATCACGACCTTTGCGCTACCGGAGA
>JANONQ010000093.1:0-5878 GCA_031420935.1 Novosphingobium sp.
TCCCCTTGCCCTTCCGCCAAAAAACCCCAAGCTAGCCCCGATGTTGCGCCAATACGAACTCGTCGAGCGGGTCAAAGCCTATGCCCCCGATGCTGACGAGGCGCTGCTTAACCGCGCCTATGTCTATTCGGTGGTCAAGCATGGCAGCCAGAAACGCGCTTCGGGCGATCCCTATTTCAGCCATCCGCTGGAAGTCGCCGGGCTGATGTGCGATCTGAAGCTCGATGTCGAAACCGTAATTACCGCGCTGCTGCACGATACGGTTGAGGACACGCTCGCCACCATCGAAGAGGTGGAGGCCAATTTCGGCCCCGAAATCGCCCGCCTGGTCGACGGCGTCACCAAGCTGTCCAAAATCGAAATGCTGACCGAAAGCGAACGCGCGGCGGAAAATCTGCGCAAGTTTTTTCTCGCCATGAGCGAGGATCTTCGGGTGCTGCTGGTCAAGCTCGCTGATCGGCTGCACAACATGCGCACCCTGCATTTCATCAAAAGCGCGGACAAGCGCCGCCGCATCGCCCGGGAGACGATGGATATCTACGCGCCGCTCGCCGAGCGGGTCGGCATGTACGAATATATGCGCGAGATGCAGCAGCTCGCCTTCGAGCAGTTAGAGCCCGCAGCCTATGGCACCATCACCGGCCGGCTGACCCATATCCACAGCCAGGAAGGCGGCCAGGTCGGCGCCATCGCGCTGGCTATCAAACAGGCGCTGGCCGAGGCCGGGCTGAAAGTCGAAGTCTCCGGCCGCGAGAAGCACCCGTTTTCAATCTGGAAGAAGATGGCCGAGCGCCACGTCAGCTTCGAGCAGATCACCGACATCATGGCTTTCCGCGTGCTGACCGATAGCGTCGAGGACAGCTACCGGGCGCTCGGCGTGCTCCACACCACCTGGCAGATGATCCCGGGCCGCTTCAAGGATTACGTCTCGACGCCCAAGTCGAACGGCTACCGCTCGCTGCACACCGCGTTGATTTATGAGAATTCGATGCGGGTCGAAGTGCAGATTCGCACCCGCCAGATGCACCGCACCAATGAATTCGGCCTCGCCGCGCACTGGGCCTACAAGCAGGGCGACCGGCCGGACGGCCAGGTCGGCTGGCTGCGCGACCTGATCGAGATCGTCGATGCCAGCCACGATGCCGAGGAACTGCTCGAGCACACCCGCCTCGCCATTTACCAGGACCGAATTTTCGCCTTCACCCCCAAAGGCTCGCTGCACCAGCTGCCCAAGGGCGCGACCCCGGTGGATTTCGCCTATGCCGTTCATACCGACCTCGGCAATGCTGCGGTCGGCGCCAAGATCAACGGCCGGCACATGCCGCTGCGCACGGCGCTGGGCAACGGCGATGTTGTCGAGATCATCCGCAGCCGCGATTCGACGCCGCAGCTGTCTTGGCTGGGGTTCGTCGTGAGCGGCAAGGCGCGCGCCGCGATCCGGCGGGCCGTGCGGGCGAAGGAGCGCCAGGAGGTGGCCGTAATCGGCCGCAAGCTGTTCGACGAGATCGCCGGCCGCCTCCCGGCGAAAATCGGCCGGAAGGCGATCGCGGCTGCCGCCAAACGGCTCGGATTGGCGGGAGAAGAAGAGCTGATGGCGGCAATCGGCACGGCCAAGCTGTCTGACCGCGCGGTGATGGAAGCGCTGGTGCCGGGCAGCGCTAGCGATTTGGCCGATCCCCCGGACTGGCCCAAGCAGGAACGGGCCATCTCGATCCGCGGCCTGACCTCGGGCATGGCCTTTCACCTTGCCAACTGTTGCCACCCGGTGCCGGGGGACCGCATCGTCGGGCTCAAGCAGCCAGGCTATGGCGTCGACGTCCATGCCATCGACTGCCTGGCACTGGCCGATGGCATCGATGCCGACTGGCTCGACCTTTCCTGGGGCGAAAGCTCGACAGGCGCGGTCGGGCGCCTGCGCGCGCTGCTTTACAACCGCCCTGGCACGCTCGCCGAAGTCACCGGCATCTTCGCCGGCAACCGGGCGAACATCATCCATCTGGAAATGGTCAACCGCGACAGCTTGTTTGGAACCTACGAAGTCGATCTCGAAGTGACCGACCTGGCGCATCTTACCCGTATTGTCAGCTCGCTCAGGGCGACCGATTCGGTGGCTGAGGCGGAGCGGATTTGAACCACCCCGGCGGGCTCGTCCGGTCCGGCCGGCTTGTGGCGGGCGCGCGCCTTGCAGAACCGGGATTGTCCCGCTAGGGCGCAGCCTTCCAGAGCATGCGGAGCGGTGGCCGAGTGGTCGAAGGCGCTCGCCTGGAAAGTGAGTATGGGCCAAAAGCTCATCGAGGGTTCGAATCCCTCCCGCTCCGCCACCTCCCACCCTTCCACGCACTATCGCGCACCAGGACGAACTCATATAACTTCAGGTTTTCTGCGATTTTTACGAGATTTGCAGCTCGCGATAGAACGCTGCGGATCGCCGCAAACCGCCGCCTGGTTTATGGCTGAAATTATGGCTTGACCACCATTTTAGCCGGCTTATTTAGAAAAAATATCTCCTCGCGCGCGCGTAACAAACTCACTGTTAGACAGGTGGCTTCGATAGCCAGGCCCGGCGTTTACTCCGATGGCGGCGGGCTTTACTTACGTGTTCGCCCTTCAGGTCGGTCGTGGTTTTACATCGGAACGTACACGGCAAGAAGTCAGGCGGCGTGGATGACCCCTTACCGATCTTGATGACGGCCGAGCCATCGGCTGCGTTCTTGAGCACGATGCAATCAGTAAATGTGCCGCCAATGTCTACGCCGACTATATAAGTCACAGGGGTTCCTCAGATCGATGGGGTCACGAAGGCGTTCACAGTCGCAGAATGCCGCCAGCAACGAAGCCGCCGTCAACGTCCAGGCAATGACCAGTCACAAAGGAAGAGTCGTCGCAAGCGAGGAAGGTTGCGACCGTCGCGATTTCCTCAGGCCGGCCCCAGCGCGCCATGGGCACAACCGACGTCCAGCTCTTGCGGCCTTCTTCCGTCAGATTGGGGGCCACGATGGGCGTCTCGATCGGACCGGGGGCGATCACGTTCACACGAATATTGTGCTCCGCCAGTTCGACCGCCATGATCTCTGTCAGACGAATGACGGCGGCCTTGCCGGGGCCATAGACGGTGCGGCCGTAATTGCCGCGCCGCCCCGATGCCGAAGCGATATTGATGATCACGCCGCCGCGGCCGACCATCTGTTTCGCAACCGCCTGCGCCACCAGAAAGGTGCCGCGCACATTCACATTATGGAGCAGGTCGAAGTCCGCAACGCAGACTTCAAGAAACGGGATCAGCTTGGCAATACCAGCTGAGTTGACGAGGATGTCGATAGGCCCAAGTCGGGTAACCGTCGCATCGACCATGCGAACGACAGCTGCTTCGTCGCTGACATCAGCCTGCACGGCAATCGCGCGCCCGCCCTTGGCGTTAATATCATCGGCAACATTTTTTGCTGCGTCGCCGTTGACGTCGGCGATGGCGACTGCAGCACCATTCTTCACATAATCATAGGCGATCGCTTCGCCCAGTCCGCTCGCGCCGCCTGTAATCAGGGCAATTTTCCCGTCCAGTTTCATCCTCTGTCTCTCTTTTTATGGGTAGAGGCCGGCGGCCATTCCGCCGTCGATCAAATACGTAGCGCCGGTGGTGTAAGCCGCGTCGTCACTGCCCAAGAAAACCATCGTCTTCGCGACCTCCAAGACGGTGCCGTATCGCTGAAGCGGCACATGTGCGATTGTGCGTTGTCGTGATTTTTGGGCGTCACCCGCACCCAATCCATCGTTGATATGGGCCATCATCGCGGTATCAATCGGCGCGGGCGCAACCGCATTCACACGAATGCCATAGCGCGCGCCTTCAATTGCGCTGGCCTTGACCAGACCGATCACCGCGTGTTTGCTGGCGATGTACGGCGCCACCATCGGTGCCCCCAGAACCCCGCCAGTCGATGCTGTTACGACAATGCTCCCGCCGCCTTGAGCTTTCATGACTGGAAAGAGCGCGGCAATTCCAGACCAGACGCTGCGCACATTGACGGCCATGACCCGGTCAAATTCTTCCGCCGTTACAGCGTCGATCCGCGCCACTTTTCCCGCAGTTCCGGCGTTCAGCATAGCAATATCAATCCGGCCAAAGCGCGCCATAGCCGCCTCGACATAGTGTGAAGCTGTGCCGTGATCGCCAACATCGCCGGCGATTGCGATTGTGTCGCCGCCTAGAGACTTGCGCGCGGCTTCAAGGGCCTCCGCCATTAAGTCGATCAGGACCAGCTTCGCTCCGGCTGCTGCAGATAGTTCGGCCGCTGCCAGACCAATGCCCGAGGCAGCACCTGTTATCAGGACGACGCGGCCTGCGAGATCAACCATTTACGGCCGCTCCCGAACGTCGGCGGCACCGCGTGCCCGAAGTTCGCCTAGCGTGACCACGCCATCGGCATTGGCGACAGTGATGCCCGCGATGATGCGGCGCAATTCAGCAGCCATCTTCGACAGTTTCGCCGCCGTCCGGGGGATTGAGTCCACGAAGACGTAGAGGCGCGGTCGCTTCCAGCGTTCCAGGACCGACATGCAATAGCTGTCCAGAATGTCGCGCGCTGCTGCCTCATTATGATCTGCTGACAAAACGATGAATGCCGCAGGAACCTCGCCAAACCGTTCATGGGCGACACCGACACAGGCCGCGTCACGCACGTCCGGATGGTCAAGAAGGACCTTGTCCACTTCCAGCAGCGAGAGTTTTTCCCCTCCGCTCAGGATCATGTCGTCGGTGCGGCCGCGAATGAAATACCAGCCGTCGGCGTCCCGGTATCCATTGTCGCGGGTGTGGAGGTAGCCCTCGTCGTCAAATGCACTGGCCGTGCGTTCCGGGTCGTTATAATAACCCGGCGTGACAACATCGCCGCGCAGGCAGATTTCACCCTCAACGTCACCGCCTTCGAGGGTTTCGCCGGTATAAGGATCCTTCAGGACGACCTCACAGAATTCCTTGTTGGGCCGCCCGGACGACCCGCGCGGAAGCTGATCCTCATCCCGGTAATAGAGCGTCGAAGAGAGTGCGCGAACCGGCATTGTCTCCGTCATGCCGTACATGGCCCCGACAATGGCTCCTTTGGCCCGCATCGCAGCCTCAATTTCAGGCGGAACGACCTCTCCCGACACGTGCGTTCTCAGGCCTTCAATGTCGAGAGTTTCCCAATCCGCGTGGCGCATGAGATCGCGCATCATGGTGGGAATGATATAATAAGCGAAGTTGGGCTTGTGGGTCTTGATGATATTGACCACCCGATCGACGTCCCATCCCTCGCTCCAGAGCAGGGTTCCGCCGACCATGGCAAGGCGAACTGCATCGGCAATGCCGCCGCTGTGAAACATTCCCACTAGCGAAAGATTGCGGCAGTCGCTGTTGACGCCAGCGAGAAATATCGACGCCCAGCAGGACGTTTCAAGCTTGCCGTGGGTGAAGACCACGCCCTTCGACGTGCCAGAGGTGCCCGAGGTGAAATTAATCGCGGCGATATCGTCACGGCTGCGCGGCTCGATCCTCAATAGCCCTGTCTTGTGGGCAGCGAGGCTGTCCAGGCTAGGAAAACGTTGGTGCGCCCCCGTCGTCATGGCAACTGCTATCTCGGGATATCCGCCGATCAGGTCCGTTATTTCAGGGAATTCGGGCGCAATGATCGCAGCTTTGGGACGGCACCGGTCGATGTCCGAATGAAACTTCTCCTGGAGCTGCTTCTGATTGAGGCCACTGAAGATCGCTCCGATACGCATCGTCGCGAACATGATCGCCACATGCAGATAGTTGTCTGGCATGCAGGTAACGACAACGTCATCCGGTTGGACGCCCATATCGTCACGCAGCACATGCCCGATGCGGTCGACCAGCGACTTC
>JANONQ010000094.1:0-2023 GCA_031420935.1 Novosphingobium sp.
ACGGTGCAGCCGCCTTGCCGATCGCCTGCCTCCAGCGCGCGCTCATGGGTGTGCAGGCCAGGGTATCGCGGCAGAAGCGAGGGGTGAATGTTGAGGATCCGGCCCTTCCAGCGGTTGACTATGTCCGGCGTGAGGATGCGCATATAGCCCGCCAGCGCGATATACTCCGCTTTGCTTTCGCGGATCGCGGCGTCCATGGCCAGGTCGTGAGCGGTGCGCTCCATGCCTTTGTGGGGCAGGGCGAAAATCGGAACGCCTTCCGCTTCGGCCAGCTTTAACCCCGCCGCATCGGGGTTGTTGCTGGCGACGAGGGTGATCTCATAGGGGCAGTCGGCGGCGCGGCTCGCGTAAAGCAGTGCGGCCATATTGGTGCCGCTGCCGGAGATCAAAACGGCAACTTTGGCGCGGATTGATTCTGGTAAAGCCACTTACCCCCCTCCCGCTTGCGGGAGGGGCTGGGGGTGGGTCTGTCGCGGCACCGTAGCAGCGTGACCATTAGGGCCGCGCCCCACCCCCGACCCCTCCCGCAAGCGGGAGGGGAGAAGGGCAGCGTCACCCCACATGGGTCGCGCTCCATGCTTCCCGCGCGCTCCACGCCTCGGCGCTGCCCGAAACCGTGCAGCCGCGTGTCCCCGCCTCGATCCGGCCGATGCGCAAAACCGTCTCGCCGGCCGCCTCAAGCTCACGCGCCACCGCGTCCGCTTCATCGGCCGCAACCGCCAGCACCATGCCGATCCCGCAATTGAAGGTGCGCGCCATCTCGCCGGGTTCGATGTGCCCCTGCGCCTGGAGGAAGGCCATCAGCCGCGGCTGCTGCCAGGCGTCGGCGTCGATATGGGCGTGCAGACCGGCCGGCAGCACGCGGGGCACATTTTCCAGCAGCCCGCCGCCAGTGATATGCGCCAGCGCATGAATGCGCGCGGGAATGCCGTTCTTGGGGCGGACCAGTGGCAGCAGGCTTCGCACATAAATCCGCGTCGGCTCGATCAGATGGTCGATCAGCAACCGGTCAGGATCGAACAAAGCCGGGCGATTGAGCTTCCAGCCCTTATCCGCCGCCAGCCGCCGCACTAGCGAATAACCATTGGAATGCACGCCCGACGAGGCCAGGCCGAGCAGCACGTCGCCCGCCGCCACCCGCTCACCTGTCAGCTGCTCGCCCCGCTCCACCGCGCCGACGCAGAAGCCGGCGAGGTCGTAGTCGCCGGGCGCATACATCCCCGGCATTTCCGCCGTCTCGCCGCCGATAAGCGCGCAACCGGCAATCCGGCAACCCTCGGCGATGCCGGCGACAACCCGCGTCGCGATCGCGCCGTTGAGCTTGCCCGTGGCGAAATAGTCAAGGAAGAACAGCGGCTCCGCGCCCTGAACGATCAGGTCGTTGACGCACATGGCGACCAGATCGATGCCGATCGCGTCATGCCGGTCGTGATCGATGGCGAGCTTGACCTTGGTGCCGACCCCGTCATTGGCGGCGACCAGCAGCGGATCGATATATCCGGCGGCGCGCGGATCGAAGAAGCCGCCGAAGCCGCCCAGCTCCGCGTCCGCTCCGGCCCGCGCGGTCGATTTCGCCAGCGGGCCGATCGCCTTGACGAGTGCATTGCCGGCGGCGATCGAGACGCCGGCCTGCGCATAACTATAGGCCTTGGGGGGTGGGTTTTGCGACATTGCAGCCGCCTATCCTTTTCGGGCTTGGATTTCCATGCGTGTTTGGGCAAAAGGCGCGGGGTTTCCCCCGATGACAGTTTCACCCCTTTCCCAGACCCTGCGGCATGCCCGCCCCGGCCCCGCCGCCCAGCTTCTTATCGGGCTGACGCTGGCGCTTGCCGTGGCGCTTGTCATTATCGGTCCGGACCGCCTCTTGGCGCAGATCGAGGGTGATCGCGGCATTCTCCCGGTCGCCAGCTCGACCGATATCCAGATCGGTGGAATCGAAGTTGAAACCACCGGCAAGGATGCGCAGGAGGCGCGTCTCAACGGTTGGAAGCTGGCCCAGCGTGAGGCGTGGAAAAAGCTGGGC
>JANONQ010000095.1:0-2117 GCA_031420935.1 Novosphingobium sp.
GAGAGCGAGTAGACGCCAAACTGGTTCGGCCAGCGCCGGGTGTGAGCACACACATGCTCCACCCGGTTGAACCGCCAGCGCTTATACTTACGCACGTTGACGCGCAGCATAAGCGACCGCCTTTCTTCCATGCGGGAACAAGCCCGCGCTCCGGAAGGCCCGATGCCTCCGCCGGGTTTCAGAGGCGACCGGACGGAGCAGAAAGACGATAGGACGACTACCTGTCATCACTATCGAATCCCACCGTAGAATGAGTCAAGCGGCAGGTTCCGCAAACGTTCTGAAACTGGGGATTACTGCCCATTTCCTCCCCTTTTGTATGCGGGAGGTGTCGGAGGAGGACCTGTTTTCCTTCCTCCAGCTAACCTCTCGATCATGCCGAACTGGCCCTCCCTCGCCCACCCGCAGGCGGGACGGGATGATTCGACCTTCGCCGCTTCGCACGAGAAGTGTTTAACCCACTGAAAGGCCACCCCATGTCCTTCCTCCAAAGCCTCGCCGCCGCCTTCAAGGGCGGGGGCGGGAAGGTGCCGCTGGCACGTACATTCTCCTCGCCCTGGATGTTTGCCGATACGGCCGGCGGGCGCGGCGCGTTCGATTATACGACGTCCGTCCGGCGCGCCTATCTCGACAATCCGGTGGCGCAGCGGGCGGTGCGGCTGGTGGCGGAAGGGATCGGCTGGGCGCCGCTTCAGCCGACCGATCCAAAGCTCGCCGCTCTGGTGGGTGCCACCAGTGCCGGGCAGTCGCTCTTGGAAACCCTTGCCTCGCAGCTGCTGCTGCATGGCAACTGTTACATCCAGGTGATGAAAGATGCGGGCGGCAAGCCGGTCGAGCTGTTCGCTCTTCGCCCCGACCGCATGAGCGTGGTGGCCGGCAGCGACGGCTGGCCGGTCGCCTTCACCTATAAGGTCAGCGACCAGGGCCTGACGATCCCGCTGCTGGCTGACGACGCCTCGCCCAACCTCATCCACATCAAGGACTTCCACCCGGCGGACGACCATTACGGCGCCGGCTGCCTCGCCGCGGCCGACCAGGCGGTCGCCACCCATAATGCCGCGAGCAACTGGAACCGCATCCTGCTGGAAAATGCCGCCCGGCCCTCCGGCGCGCTGGTCTATGACAGCAGCGACAATGCCGGGCTGACTCCTGAGCAATTTGACCGGCTCAAGGCCGAACTCGCCCAGGCCTTCGCCGGACCGGTCAACGCCGGGCGGCCGATGGTGCTGGAAGGCGGGCTGAAATGGCAGCCACTCGGGATGTCGCCCGCCGACATGGATTTCGCCACGCTGAAAGCCGCCGCCGCGCGCGATATCTCGCTCGCTTTCGGGGTGCCGCCGATGCTGCTCGGCCTGCCGGGCGACGCGACCTACGCCAATTACCGCGAGGCCAACCGCGCGCTGTGGCGGCTGACCCTGCTGCCGCTCGCCGCCAAGCTGTTCGCCGCATTGACCGAGGGGCTGGGGACATGGTTCCCGGGCGCGGCGCTGGCAATCGACCTCGACCGTGTCCCGGCGCTGTCGGAGGATCGCGAGCGCGCCTGGGCGCAGGTGGGCGGCGCCGACTTCCTGACCGCCGCCGAAAAGCGCGCCCTGCTCGGACTGCCCGAAATGCCAGCTGGTGTGGAGAACATATGATGAACAACAAGGACATGCTGGCGCGGCTGATTGCGCAGGCAACGGGCGAGGGGGCCGAAATGGTGACGTTGCGCGCCATTGTCGAGGAAGCCTGCGAGCTCGGCTCGAAGCGCGTGCTGGCGCATATGGGCCTCGACGACGAGGGCGCCCACGGCGACCTGTTCGAACTGCGCCAGCTGCTGCGCGCCTGGCGCGACGCCAAGACCAGCGCCTGGCGAGCAGCAGTGAACTGGATCGTGCGCGGCGTGCTGGCCCTGGTGCTGGTCGGCATTGCCGTGCGGATGGGTGCGACGGAGCTGCTCAAGTGAGCCTCCGGTTCGCCGGCTACGCCGCTTTGTTCGGCAAGCGCGACGCCGGCCGCGACGTCATCGTTCGGGGCGCCTTCGCCCGCACCCTCGCCCAGCGCCAGGAACCGCTGCCGCTGTTCTGGCAGCACCGGGCCGACCTGCGGATTGGCTGGATCGAGGCAATTGCCGAGGA
>JANONQ010000096.1:0-1535 GCA_031420935.1 Novosphingobium sp.
GCCGATTGTGCACCGCACGGTGCAGAATTTCACGTTTGACGATTTGCAGCGCTCGGTGCGCGAACACGGCGAATTGCTGGCCGCATTCGAGCAGCACGATCCGGCCTGGGCCGAGGCGGTGATGGTCTCGCATATCCGCCGGGCATTTCACGCTTATGCCAATGCCCATATCGGCCAGCGGATTCCCGGTACGTCGCAAGCGGCAGAGTGACGGCTCTTGATTTTGTATTCAAAACTGCGATGCTCGTGAAATGGCAGCTTCATCCATAGAATTTGTTGAAGTGGGTCCGCGCGACGGCCTGCAAAACGAGCGCGAGGCGATTGCGACCGCCGCCAAGATCGAATTGATCGAGCGCTCGATTGCGGCGGGTGCGCGGCGGATCGAAGTGACCAGCTTCGTCAATCCCACCCGCGTGCCGCAAATGGCCGACGCCGAAGCGGTCTGCGCGGCGCTGCCGGAGCGCAGCGATGTGACGTTCATCGGGCTGGTGATGAACGGCAGGGGCGCTGAGCGCGCCATCGCAACCGGGCGCATTAATCAGCTTGGCGCGGTGGCCGTGGCTACGGATCAGTTCGCCATCGCCAATCAGGGCCAGACCAGCGACGAATCGGTCGATACGGCCAAAGCAATTATCACCAAAGCCCGCGACGCCGGGCTGACGGGGCAAGTGACCATCGGCGCTTCTTTCGGCTGTCCGTTCGAAGGCGAGGTCAGCGAAGCGCGCGTGGTTGAGATGGCGCGGCGGCTGGCGGAAGCGGGGCCAGTTGAGGTCGCGCTGGCCGACACGATCGGCGTGGCCAATCCGGCGCAAGTTGCGCGGCTGGTCGCGGCGGTGCGCGCCGCCATTGATCCGCTGCCAGTACGGGTTCATTTTCACAACACCCGGGGCACCGGCCTTGCTAATGTATGGGTCGCGGTCGAAGCGGGTGCGCGGGTGGTGGATGCTTCGCTGGGCGGGCTTGGCGGCTGCCCGTTTGCGCCGGGAGCGGCAGGCAATGTGCCCAGCGAGGATGTGGTCTACATGCTGGAACGCGCGCATATTGCGACAGGGATGGATCTTGATCGACTGATCGCGGGCAGCGCATGGCTTTCCGAAGTTATTGGACGAAAATTGCCGGGGATGGTGGCGCAGGCACCGCGATTTCCGCGGGCTGCAGCAGCAAAGGAAGCATAAATGGGTTACCGCTTGGGGGTTGATGTCGGTGGTACGTTCACCGATTTGCTTTTGTTTGACGAAGCGACCGGCGCATTCTGGCGCCACAAGACACCTTCGACCCCGCATGACAGCTCGGAGGGAATTCTCACCGGCGTTTCGGCGATTTGCGAAATTGCAAAGGTCGATCCCAAGGAGATCGAATACTTCCTGCATGGCACCACGGTGGCCACCAATGCCATGCTGGAGGGCAAAGGCGCGCGCGTTGGCCTGATCACGACCGAAGGCTATCGCCATGTCCTGCAGATTGCGCGCTCTTATGTCCCCGGCGGGCTGGCGGGCTGGATCATCTGGCCCAAGCCGACGCCGCTGGCCGCGCTG
>JANONQ010000097.1:0-4201 GCA_031420935.1 Novosphingobium sp.
AGGGCATTGCCGCAGTGGTTCGACAACGGGACACTTGCCGCGCGGCTCCGCATCATGCTTAACGCAGAAATGATCATCGCCTGCCCCGCATGCACGACCCGCTATGTTGTGCCCGACAGCGCGATTGGCGTCGATGGTCGCTCCGTACGCTGCGCCAAATGCCGGCACAGCTGGTTTCAGGATGGCCCGCTACCAGAACTGGCAGCGCAGACGTCTGCCGCCCCGCAGACCGAAGCCCCCCCCCTTCTCCCCCTGCGCAAGCAGCGCCACCCGCAGCGCCTGTACCTATTCCGGCGTCGGAGCGAACTGAGCCCTTCGCGGAGCCCGAGGCGCCCCCGGCGCCGCAGGTGGTGCCGCAGCCGCCCCCAGCACCCCGGCCGGTCTATGCAGAAGAACCGCCCGCGCCACCTGCCTATGCCGAGGATCAAAGCTGGTCGGATTACCGCGAAAACCAGTCGAGCTTCGCGCATGAACCGCCGTTCCGGCCGCGCCGCAACATGCTCAAGATATGGACCTGGGCGGCTGCGGGTTTCGCAGTGTTCGCGCTCGCGGCGACCATGACGCTCGCCTGGAACGGCCTGCCTGACTGGATGCCGATCGTCCGCCAGACCTTCGCCGAGGCGCAGCCGGATCTGGTGCTCGATTTCCCCCCCAACCGGCAAGAACGCCGCACACTGCCGAACGGCACGGAATTTTTCGGGGCCAGCGGTACGGTGACCAATGTCGGCACTGGTCGCCGCGATGTGCCGACGATCCTGATCGTGCTGCGCGATGCGCGCGAGCGAATCGTCTACAGCTGGGAAGTTGCCCCACCCAAGCGCGAGCTGGCCCCCGGTGAAAGCGTAACGATCAACGAAGCTGTCACCGATGTCCCCAAATCGGCCAGTATCGCGGAAATCGGCTGGAAGCCGGCCTGACCGCCGCCCTGCGCGCACCCTGCTTGCAGCGCCCGTGCCGCTTTGCTAAGGGCCCGATCCTACCCCGGGGGACGCTCATTTTTGTCCTTTCGATTTTGCGGTCGTGGCGGAACTGGTAGACGCGCAACGTTGAGGTCGTTGTGGGCGAAAGCCCGTGGAAGTTCGAGTCTTCTCGACCGCACCAGTCACTGTAAGTACTTGATATACAGTGATATTGTTTGCGGGCGGGGCGAATTATCGCCGAGTTTCCGGGGCTTTGCAGGCAGCGGGGGAACCGTGCAGTGGGCGATCTTGTCTCCGGTCGCCGACATCACCGTCGAAGTACCCCGGCGTCTCCACTCCCCAAAAAACTGACCCCAGTTGCGTTGCAGCCTTGCTGCACATCTGTTCCAGAATCATTGCCCAGCTTTTTACCCCGTCCCGGAACGAGGAAGAGGCTCGAACGAGCCGCTGTGTTGCCAGGTTGCGATTCGAGTTACGCGAACCCGAGTTGGCGACGCTGCTCTGTCCAATCGAGCGAAAGCGGGGTTGCCATACGCTCACCGGTCACCTCCCGCTCAAACTGAGCGAAAGACAACAACACATTCAAAGTCAGCCGGCCCATGCTGGTCGTGGTGTTGAACGCCTGCGTGATGCTGACGAATGATGCCCCTTTCGCGTCGAGCATATCAACGATCTTCGCAAAATCTGACAGCGCGCGGGTCAGGCGATCGACCTTGTATACGACGATGACATCAACTTTGCCGGCCTCTACCTCGGCCAGTAGCCGCTTGAGGCCGGGACGGTCCATGGTGCCGCCCGAGAAGCCCCCATCGACATAGTGCTCGGGCACCAGCGCCCAGCCTTCATGGCGCTGGCTCAGGATAGACCCGCTTGTGGTTCACGACCCAGCCTTCGCGGCGAAGCAGGATGTAAATCCTGAAGTAGCCGTTTCGCATCCGGGTCTGCGCGATGTCCCGGATGCGCATGATCAAAGGCGTCTGATCGGCTCGAACCGACCGGTATCTTACGCTCCGTCGATCAAAGGTCAGCACCGCGCAACTGCGCCGCTCGCTGACCGCATGGCTCGACTGGACATACCGGACGATCTCGCGCTGCCGAGCAGGCCTCAGACTTTTTTTGACAGCATGTCCTGCAGGATGTGCTTGTCCAAGCTGAGGTCCGCCACCAGCTGCTTGAGCTTCCGGCTCTCGTCCTCAAGCTGCTTCAGTCGGCGCAGCTCTCCAACGCCAAGCCCCCCATGAAGCTTCTTCCAACGGCAAAACGTCTGCTCCAAAATCCCCATCCGGCGTAGCACCTCCGCCACGGGCGTGCCTGTCTCCGCCTGCTTCAATGCGTAGGCGATCTGCTCTTCGGTATTTCGACTCTTCTTCACGGCATGCTCCTTCAGCACGAGGATCACATTACCGGAAAACTCTCATTCAAACCGGAGGAAGAAATAGTGGGGACGTCAGCGATAGTCTTGCCAAAATCCATTGCCGGCCTCAATTAGCGAACTTCTCGAAGTCGAGTTCAGGGAAACCTTCATCGGCGGACTGATCCAGCTTATCGTAGTAGGCGTTAGCGCCCCCGAAATAGATCAGTACGCGTGGCGGTTTGTCTTCCCGGTTCGCGCCCATCATCCAGGAATGGACCTGGTCACCTTTAGCCATCAGAGTTTGTCCGTGAATCTCTGCTGTTTGTGCGGTCCACTCAAGCTCCGCTTGTTGACGCGGTTTGAACACGTCGAGTCCTTCACGCTCCATCTTCTCGATACAGCGGCTGATCCAGATGACGTTCTGCTCAATGGACGTGGGCAGATTTGCGAATGGTGCCTGCGGTCCCGTGATCACGAACATGTTGGGGAAATCGGCCACGCACACGCCCATGATGCACTCGGATACGGTTTTCCATTTTTCGCGCAGTGTTTGCCCGCTGCCGCCGCGGATGGGGAAGGCTTCCAATGCACCGGTATAGGCTTTGAATCCGGTTGCTAGGACAATGATGTCAAACTCGTAATTGTTTCTGGTTGTGCGCACACCTGTTTCGGTGATTTCGACTAGGGGTTCCCGATCCTTGATATCCACCAGGTGGACGTTGTCCCGGTTGAAGGCCTCGAAATAGCCATGGTCCAGAGGCGGGCGCTTGGCGAACAGCGGGTAATCCTCGAAACTGGGCGCGAGCAACTCGGCAATTGCGGGATCCTTAACTCGTTCCTTCATCTTCGCGATAATGAACTCCGAGGCCATCCTGTTGGCCTCAGGGTTGACCAGCAAATCATCGAAGGTCTCGAAAACCCAGCGGAAACTGCCGGTCCAATTCTCTTCGAAAATGCGCTGCCGCTCCTCTGGCGGGGTGTCGACGGCGTTGCGTCCCACCGGGCTATCGAAGGCCATGCCGAACACGTGGTTGCGGCACTTGGCCACGATCGCATCGTAGTTGTCCTTGATCTCTTTTTCCCATTCCGGGGTCATCGGTTTTTGCATGGCCGGCAGGATATAGTTAGGCGTGCGCTGGAAAACCGTCACGCTGCCGGCAGTCTCGGCCAAGACAGGCAACATCTGCACGCTCGTGGCGCCCGCACCGATTATGCCGATCCGCTTGCCTTCGTAATCCAGTCCTTGCTGGGGCCAGCGCGAGGAATGGAATAGCGGACCCGTGAAGCGATCCATGCCCTCAATGTTTGGTATCAGCGGCTCGGAAATCATGCCCATGCCGCTGATAAAATATTTGCAGGTAAAGGTTTCGCCTACGCTTGTCGTAACTTGCCAACAGCCACGGTCGTTCAGGTATTTTGCCTCGACGATCTCGGTATTCAGTTGGATGTGAGGCCACATGTCGCACCTGTCGGCAACGAAGTGCATATAGCCGAGGGTCTCCTCCCAGCCAGAATAGCGCTTCGTCCATGACCATTCCTGGAGCAGTTCCTTGGAGAAGGTGAGCAAGTAATAGTAACTCTCGCTATCAGTAGCCGCACCCGGGTAGCGGTTCCAGGTCCACGTACCGCCGATGTCCGATGCCTGGTCGAAGATGCGGACGGAAAGGCCCAGCTTGCGGAGGTAATGGATCAAGGCGAGGCCAGCAAAACCGGCGCCGATGCCAATCGCGTCGAAATCGACCGCGGCCGACCCGGTCTTCCGCGTCACAGATGCCTCGCTAATGCAACTAGTAGTGGTCATCACTCGTACTCCCAACATGACCGAACAGTGCCTTACTTGGTGACCGCCGGTTTTGTCCTAAAGCTTCACTCCAAAGCGATCTGCCCGGAGTTGCCCATCGTTAGCCTGCGCCGGCGTTGGCATCGA
>JANONQ010000098.1:0-4150 GCA_031420935.1 Novosphingobium sp.
GGCCGGAATTCTGGTGCCGCTGACGCTCGACCGGCTGCGCATCGATCCCGCCGTGTCCTCGGCGGTGTTCGTGACGATGGCGACCGATGTGATGGGCTTTTTCAGCTTCCTCGGGCTGGCGGTGCTGGCCGGGCTGACGGGGTGAACCGATGCCGCTCCACCTCACCAAGATCGCCTATCGCAGCGAGAGCCCGGAAACCCTGCGCCGCTGGCTGGAAAGCGAGGGCGCCGAGGCCCGGATGACCACCCGCTACTTGCCCAAGCGCCACGAAGAAATGGCCGGCGGTTCGCTGTACTGGATACACCAGCATGCCATCATTGGCCGTTCCCCACTGCTCGGTTTCGAGCAGAAATCCGACGGCCGCTGGTGGATCCGCCTCGTACCGCGCCTGATCGCGGTCCAGCCGCGCGCCAAACGCGCCCACCAGGGCTGGCGTTACCTTGCGGACGACGACGCTCCGCCGGATCTGGGCGGCAGGGAGGAAAGCGGGGACGTGCTGCCCGGGCGATTGGTCAGCGAGCTGGCTAAGCTGGGGCTGGTGTAGCTTGCGCGGCGGCGGCGCGCCTGATCCGCACCGCCGGGTTGCCGGCCTGCGAGATTTACGGCGTCCGGTTAGCCGCATCGGGCCTGTGGCCCTCGCTCGGCCGCAGCGGCGGCGACGTCACCACGGCGCAGCACTGCCGGGCCGAGGCCTGGCTCGACCGGCACGGCTGGCTGGCGATCGATCCGGCGGACGTCCGCAAGGTGGTGCTCGAACAGAAGCTGCCCGCAAACAGCCCGCCGATCGCGGCGCTGGCGGACACCCAGTTCGGCGGTGCCGAGGGCAACTGGGCCGGCTACAACTCGGTGCCGCGCATCGCGCTGAAGGGTGCACCGCAGCAGCCGGCCTTCCGGTTCCTGATGTATCCGACCGCCATGACCCCGAGCCGTGTCATCGATTCGGTCGATCCGGCAAACTTCGCGTATCGGATTAGTTCGCGGGAGGTCGGCGTTTGATGCTTGGCGCGCATGAACTTGAGCAGTCAGAATGCGGTGGCGAATCCAACCGGCTGGCGCTATATGCAGGTAATGGTCAAGCAAAGTTCAACGAAGCGCTCCTCATCGACCGGCATGTTTGTCACCTTCAGACAGGGTTCAAAATCGGGCACGAAAGTCACGACTAAGCTCGGCAATGTTACCGTGAGCGGCCAGAAGCCTAGCGAGGAGCTAGTAAAGGCCAATGTAGCGCGCAGCACGCAGGCGCTTGAACGCGTGGGAAAGAAATTGATGAAGCCAGGCGTACATCTTCCCGAAAGGAAGGGTGTGCCGCGCTACTCGGCTGATGAGAACAAACCCGGCGTCTTCATCCGACGGCTAGATGGTAAGATCACGACTGGCCGGCTCCACAATGGCCAGTTTGTCGAGAGCAAGTGACCAAGCTCAAAGACTCGGTCGACCAGATACTTGAAGCCCAGAAGCGAACAAAAAAGCCTCTCGCTATCGTCGTCGCGGGACATAACGGGTCGGGCAAGTCCACCATGTGGCGCAAATCCCTGTCCAGTCACCTGCAGATTCCGTTGCTCAACGCCGATCGCATGATGCTGTCCATCCTACCAGAACCCGATAGCAGCGGAGCGCTGATCGAATGGGCTCAATATCTGAGAGATTCAGACCTGGGATGGATGCAAGTCGCGCAGGCAGGTGTCAAAGCCTTCGCTGCCCACGCGATGCAGGCCAAGGTGCCTTTCGCGGTGGAGACTGTTTTCTCTCACTGGGACGAACAGGAAGACGGCATCATTCTTTCCAAGCTGGATATGATCACCGACCTTCAGCATTCAGGGTACTTCGTGCTGCTGTTCTTCGTCGGCCTCGCCAATGTCGAGCTTTCGATTTTGCGCGTTATGACCCGCATGGCGGAACATGGCCATGGCGTCCCGCATGAGAAATTGATCGCCCGCTTCCCCCGAACCCAACATGCTATAAGGGAAGCTGCCAAGCTCGCCGATGCGACAATCTTCACCGACAACAGCCGGAACGAAAAGCAGGCCTTTACGGTTTGTCGGGTTCAGCTACGCGAGCAAGCTTTATTCGATCTGCGCACGGCTGGAAGCACGGTCCCCCCCGTTATATTGGAGTGGCTTGGGAAAGTTAGTCCGATTGATGCCGCGTGATTGGAATTTCACTAGCGGCCCAGCAAGAACGTGAGCTGCCCGTCCGCTCGGCCAAAAGCTGTCAGTGCACTAGGCCCAAATGCCAGTTATCAATAGGTCAAAGCCCGCGAAATCCGTTTTCCTACATTCATCCCGCTTGTCACGATGCGCGCCGAACTCCTTCGGCTGGCTCAAAACATGCTTTTTCTTCGTCGGCGCGCGCTTCTCCGGCACTGTGTCACCTATCACCTTCCTAATATTATTATTTAATATCAAATATTTATTGCAACTCCCAGGGTGACACACTGTCAACTTCGTCACCCCCGCTCCACCCACCACTGCAGCAAGTGATGCGCCACAGCCGTGCGCGGCGGAGCGACGAATGCCGCGCCTCGGCCGCCGTCGCGCGCGGCCTGGACCGCGTCCTCGACCTCGGCGCGGGTGAACCAGCGGGCGTCTTCCAGTTCGGTGGTATCGACCACGATTCTCGGATCGTCGGCAAATGCGTGGCACCCGATCATCAGCGAGGATGGAAACGGCCAGGGCTGGCTCATCACATAGGAGACATCGCGCGCCCGAACCCCGGCTTCCTCGAATACTTCGCGCGCCACCGCCTCTTCGATGGTCTCGCCCGGCTCGACGAAACCGGCCAGCGCTGAGTAGCTGCCTGCCGGAAAGCGCGGCTGACGGCCAAGCAGGATATTTCCCCCAGAGTCGTTGACGTGCTCGACCAACATGATCGTCACCGGATCGACGCGAGGGAAATGCTCTGCATTGCAGTGATCGCTCATGCAGTTCCTCTGCCAGCCGCCCTTGGCGAGGCTGGTCGGGCTGCCGCAGCGGGCGCAGAAGCGGTGCCGGGCGTGCCAGTCGACGACGCTGCGCGCGCCGCCATAGGTGGCGAGTTCCTCCGCGCTCAATGTCGCCATTGCCTGCCACAGGCGCGGATTGGCCGGAGCGGTGCTGCCATGTTGGCTCGGGGGAACTGCGACGAAGCAGCCGTGGTCGCCGCTCAGCCCGAGGAACACCAGGTCGGCATCCGGGTCGGCCTCGGCAAGCGAGCCCCAGCTCAGGCAATTGTCGTCAGTAATCACCGGATCAAGCCCGTCGAGCCGCAGCAGCCTTGCTTGGCGGGTCATCAGGGCGGCAAGGGCATCCGGGCTCTGGCGGATGTGGTCCGCACGGTCGAGCCGGGATCCGGCGAAGGCAATGGTGTTAATGGTCACAGGTGCACTCTCCCCAGCGCGTCTTCGCGCGCCGCTGTCAGAAATTCATTGCGAATCGGCCATGTCGTCTCGGGCATGAACTGGACGTAGAGCCCGCCGCGCAGGCCAATGCGAGTATCGACAAAAGCGACGGTTCCCGCCGCACCGCCCCAGCCGAAGGTACCCGCATCCGGGCCGAGACCAACCATGCCGCCCGCGCCAAAGCCGCCGCCCTCCGCTATCGTGCCACGCGTATCGATTCCGGATGGCAGCAGGTTGGAGATGCCGAGCGCGACCGCCCGTTCGCTCATCACCCGCTTGCCGCCGACTGTGCCCTTGCCGACCAGCACCCGCAGGAAGCGGTCGTAATCGGCCGGCGTGCTTACCAGTCCCGCGCCGCCAAAGGCGAAGGGTTCCTGATCGAAGAAGACCGAATTGGACGGGCGGTCGATCGGCACGGGGATACCTGCCAGCACGGCGTAATTGGTCGTGAGCCGCCGGGTTTCCGATTGCGGCACCTGGAAAAAACTACTGGTCATGCCTGCCGGCCCAAAGATGCGATCTTGCAGAAATTCACCGAAACTCCCCGCCCCGGAACAGCGCTGGATAACGAGGCCGAGAATATCGAGGCCCATTGAATAAAGCCATTTCGTACCTGGTTCGGCCTGCAACGGCACCGAGGCAGCGCGGCGCAGGAATTCGTCTGGCCCGGGCGTCGGCACCGGCGAGCTCAAGCCCGGGACGGCAAGGCGGGTCACCGAAGCCGGCGTCACGCCGAGCCGCAACAGCTCCTCACCCACCTTGTTGCGGGTGAT
>JANONQ010000099.1:0-2819 GCA_031420935.1 Novosphingobium sp.
TTCCCGCTCGGCCACGCGATCCGCCGCCTCGAAACAGCAGGCAAGCCCGTCGCCGCCGCCATCGCCGGGGTCGCGCTGGGCGGCGGCTGCGAGCTGGCGCTGGGCTGCCACTACCGGGTCGTTACAACGAGCAAGCGCGCCATGCTGGGCCTCCCAGAATGCGCCGTCGGACTGCTGCCCGGCGCGGGCGGAACGCAACGTATGCCGCGACTGGTCGGGCTCGAACTCGGGCTCGACGTGCTGCTGCTCGGCCGCAACCTGCAAGGCGACGAGGCCTTGCAGTCCGGCTTGGTGCATGTTGTGGTCGAGGAAGGCGAAGAAGTCGCCGCGGCTGAAGCCTGGCTGCTCTCCGATGCCGCACATTGCACCCAGCCCTGGGATCGCCCTGGTGTCAGGCCAATGCCGCACAGCGCCAGCGCCGGGCATATCGCGGATGTCCGCGCCCGCGAAGTCGCTCGCATGCTTGGCCACGAACCGGCCCCGCTGGCGATCCTCGACTGTGTCGAACTTGGCCTGATGCAGCCCATGGACGGAGCAATCCGCTCCGAAATGGCGGTCTTCGCGCGGCTGATCCAGCGGCCCGAACCGCGCAACATGATCCGCACCATGTTCCTCGGCAAGCAGGCCTGGGACAAGGCAGCCCGTGCCGATGCCATTCCTGCCGATGTGCTAGAGGCGAAGGCTCGGATTGAAGCGATCGTTCGCGAATCCGTGGTCCGCTGTCCTGACCTTCACCGCGCCGGATTTCTCGCGCAGGGACTGACGCTCGAACCGGAGCAGGCACAAGTCGGCGTTGACTTCTGGTTCAAGTCGGACGGGGCGCTGCTCGCGGCGGCGCAAGGAATTAGCACAAAGACAGGCGCGATCATGCGGAACCTCAGCCCCGCAAGCCGGCTGCTGCTCGACCACGTAGTTGCTGCCGAGGGTATCATTCCAGCCTATCTTGGCGGCATTTCCGGGCTGGCAGCAGCCATAACCAGCCACTGACCCTCGCTATTCAGCGGGCGAGATAGCCGCCATCGATCGGGTAATATCCGCCCGTGGCGAAAGACGCTGCCGGCGAGGCCAGCCAGACGACCAAGGCGGCGATTTCGTCGGGACGGGCGATGCGGCCGAGCGCATGCAGCGCGCTTAACTCGGCGCGCTGCTCAGTTGTCCGGTCGCCCAGCAAGGCGGTATCGACATAGCCGGGCCCGACTGCATTGATCCTTATGCCTTCCCCGGCATGGTCGAGCGCGGCCGCCTTGGTCAGGCCGACCACGCCGTGTTTCGCCGCGACATAGGCGCTGGCGCATTCGACCGCCACCGATCCCATCACCGAGGAAATGTTGACGATCGACCCGCCGCCGCCGGCTCGCAGTGCGCGAATTTCAGCCCGCATCGAGAAAAACACGCCGTCCAGATTGACGTCGAGCACCTCGCGCCAGCCAGCTGTTGCAAGGTCGCCGACAAGTGAACGATCCTTGTTGCCGACGCCCGCGTTGTTCACCGCAATGTCCAGCCGCCCGAACCGCTCCAGGGTGAAGGCGACCATCTCGTCGCATTGCCCTTCCTCCGCAACGTTGGCGGTAAAGGCCGCGGCACTTGCGCCGATCGCACCGGCCACCCGCTGCGCTGCGGCGAGGGCGATGTCGCTCACGACGACCAGCGCGCCAGCTGCGGCGAGCGCATTTGCGCAGGCCTCGCCAATGCCAGAGCCGCCGCCGGTAACCAGTGCCACTTTGCCCGCAAGATCGGTCATGTTAGTTCCTCGAAAAATGCCCTGAGGGCTGCGTTCACTTGTCCTGCATGACTGATATTCACCGCATGAGGCCCGCCTTCGACCATGGTAACGCCGCGCGCGTCGGGCACTTCGCGCGCAACCCGCTCGGCAAGCGCATAGGGCGTCGAGACATCTGCCAGGCCGTGAATGGTGCACAGCGGCACGGTCACTTCGTGCAGGCGGTCATACAGCGCATCGATGGCGAAGAGGGCGCTGACCGCAGTTTCGATTTGTTCGGGGGTAAAGCTCTTCCAGTAGCTATGCCAATAGGCCGGATCGACACCCGGACCCAGGATCAGAGCTGTGAGGAACGCCAGATTTTCCTTGCTCGCACCATCGGCCTTCCAGCCATCAAGAAAGGCGCGGAAGGGTTCGGCCCCTTCTAACTGGCCTGCCTGGGTTGCCAGCTGAACGATGCCGATAAAGCGATCGGGCGCGAGGATTGCCGCGCGCATGCCCAGCAGTCCGCCCTGGCTCATGCCAACATGAATGCATTTGTCGATGCGAAGCGCGTCCATCAGCGCGAGCAGGTCGCGGGCCGAATCCCAATAGGTGAACGCCTGGTCCCAGAGGCTCGCGCCATGGGCACGTTCATCCCAGGTGATGCAACGATATTTCGAGGTGAATTCGGCAAGCTGCGGGGCGAACATGGTGTGATCCATGAACAGCCCGTGGCTGAAGATGACCGGCGTTCCCGCGCCGCCGCTGTCTTCGTAGGCAACACTTGGCCCGGTCGGCAGATCGAGCTTGTGAACAGTCATCAGTTCTTGCCCGCCTTGTAGGCCTCCGTCATCGCGGCTTGTGCCGCAGCGGTGATCTCTGCGCCTTCGAAGCCGGAGGCCATGACGGCGTCGAAGCTCTTGCGCATCGGTGCCCTGGTGCCATTGAAGTAGGGGATTACTTCCTCGGCGAACAGGCGCTGGCTGTTCATCTGTGCGGGGTGCTGGGCCCAGTCAACGCCCATCAGCATGTAGGTGCCAAAACCGCCGGATTTCTCGATCAAACGGCTGATTTGCGCGCGCGCCATTTCAGGCGTGCCGATTATCGCCGCTCCGCT
>JANONQ010000100.1:0-2080 GCA_031420935.1 Novosphingobium sp.
GCGATTGCCGAGATGCTGCGCCGGTTTCGCGGCGGCTCGGCGGTGGTGATGGGCGCGCTGTCGCCGCAGACGCGCAACGCGCAGGTCGCGCTCTACCAGTCGGGCGAGGTCGATTACCTCGTCGCCACCGACGCCATCGGCATGGGGCTGAACCTCGATATCGAGCATGTCGCCTTTGCCGGACTGTCCAAATTCGACGGTGTTCGCCAGCGCCGGCTGACCACGGCGGAAATGGCTCAGATCGCCGGGCGCGCCGGGCGGCACCAGCGCGATGGCACGTTCGGCACCCTGTCTGGAACTCGAGGCCATGATTCGGCATTCACCGATGAGGAAGTCTACGCGATCGAGGAACACCGCTTCCCGCCCATCACCCGGCTGTACTGGCGCGAGGCCGAGCCGCGCTTCGATTCGCTCGGCCAGCTGATCGCCGACCTCGAACTGCCGCCCGATCGCCCCGAGCTTGCCGCCGCTCCCGAGGCGATCGACCTTGCGGTGCTGAAGCGTCTCGCCGAAGAGCCGGAGATTGCCGACACGGTCCGCTCCCCGGCCACCGTCGCCCGCTTCTGGGCGGTCTGCTCGCTGCCCGATTTCCGCCAGCAGGGCGCGGAAACCCATTCGCGTTTCGTCGCCCGGCTGTGGCAGGATCTGCGGGGCGGCGAACTGGGCGCCGATTACATCGCCCAGGCTATTGCCGCGCTCGACAATCCCTCGGGCGATATCGATACGCTGCAGGGCCGCATCGCCGCGATCCGCAGCTGGGCCTATATTGCCCAACGGCCCGACTGGGTGCTGGCTCGGGACGAGATGGCGGCGCGGGCGCGGGCGGCGGAGGCGCGGCTGTCTGACGCGTTGCATGCGCGGCTGACCGAGCGGTTCGTCAACCGGCGGACCACCGTTCTGATGAAAAAGCTGGGCGCCGACTCCGCGCTGCTGCCAGTCACGCTCGAGGATGGCGAAGTTCTGGTCGACGGCGTGCATATCGGCACGCTGCGCGGCTTCCGGTTTCACGTCGATCCGGCATTGCGGGCGGGCGACCGCAAGCTGCTGCTCGCCGCTGCGGAACGCCACGTTCCCGCCCTGGCTGCGAACCGGGCGGGGCAGCTGACTGCCGCGATCCGTCAGGGGGAGGCAGTGCTCAGGCTGGCGCAAGGCGCGATCGTATGGGCTGCGGAGGGCGCCCCGCTGGCCGTGCTGGAGCGGGGGCGCACGCCGATCACTCCTCGACTGGTTGCCGATCAAGCCATCGAGACTCTGTCGATAGAAGCGCGCCTGCCGCTGCTGGCTGCATTAACGGAATGGCTGCATCAGATGCTGTCGCCGCTCGATCCGTTGCAAAGGCTCGACGCGGCTAGCCGCGCGGCGGCGGCGGGGCCGGCTTTGCGCGCGCTGCTGATCCGGCTGGTCGAGGCGGGCGGCATGCTCGGCCGCGAGGCTTCGGGGATTGACGGGCTCGACAAGGCGCAGCGCGCCGCGCTCGCCCGGCTGGGTGTCCGTGTCGGCCAGCTCGACCTGTTCGTTCCAGCCATGCTGAAGCCGAAAGCGCTGGCGGCCTGGCAGGTGCTGGCATCGCTCGGCGGAGCGACTGCACCCCTGCCGGAATCCGCCATGCCGCCGGTTCTCGCAGCCGTCAGTTCGGCTCCGCCGGGATATCGCCAGCTCGGCAAACAGGCGATCCGGCTCGACATTGCCGACCGGTTGCTGCGCGAAGCGCATGCGGTGCGCGTTCAGGCTGGCCGGAGTCCCTTCCCGCTTGATCCTGCCCGCGCCGTTTCTGCGGGGTTGGTGACTGCCAGCTATGCCGCGCTGTTGCGGCTTGCTGACTTCCAGCCGATCATGCCGCGCGGCTTGCGCGAAGGCGAAGCCGGCCCGCCTATGCGGCTACTCTGGCGCTGGCGGCCACCGCGCCGACATGAGGGCAGGGAATCGCCGCTGACGCCCCCCTTTCACGGCGGCCCTTTTGCGGCACTCGCCGAGCTGGTGCGCTGATGCGGATCGACAAGCTGCTGTGGTTTTTGCGGCTCGCCCGTTCGCGATCCGTTGCTCAGGCGATGGCGGCGGATGGTCATATTCGGCTAAACGG
>JANONQ010000101.1:0-3249 GCA_031420935.1 Novosphingobium sp.
CGAACTGATGAAGCTGGGCATCGCCGCCGTAACGCTCAATCTCTCCGGCACTCGCTCGCTCGCCGAGGCGCAGGCCAGGATCGCCGCCTACGCCGCCGCCCACCCCGACCTGCCCTGGATCATGGGCTACGGCTGGAATCAGGAGCAATGGGGCCTCGCCCGCTATCCCACTGCCGCCGAAATTGACGCAGTGGTCCGCAACAGATCGGTCTGGCTGACGCGCGCCGACGGCCATGCCGGCTGGGCCAACAGCGCCGCGCTGGCCGCCGCTGGCATCGCCGCCACCAGCAAAGACCCGGTCGGCGGCCGCATCGAGCGGATTGCTGGAACCGCGCGGCCCGCCGGTGTGTTGATGGGCAGCGCTGCCGGGATGGTCGAGCGCAAGCTCCCGCCGCCGCGCCCCGAGGATCTCGATAAGGCGCTTGCGGATGTCCAGCAGAAGCTGCTCGAGCGCGGCATCACCGCGGTTACCGACATGGGCACGACGATCGAGGCGTGGCAGGCCTATCGCCGCGCCGGCGATCTCGGCACCCTGCGCCTGCGCATTCTCGCCTATGCGCAGGGCACGGAGGCGATGGCGCTGATCGGCGGGCCGGGGCCGAGCCCCTGGCTCTACGAGGATCGGCTACGGTTGAACGGCGTCATTCTCCACCTCGACGGTGGGCTGGGATCGCGCGGGGCGGCGCTGAAGGCACCCTATGCTGATCAGCCGGGAAGTACAGGCTTCAACCTGATCACCGACACCCAGCTCAAGAACTTGATGAGCCGGGCGGCGATCGACCGTTTCCAGGTCGCCGTCGCCGCCACCGGCGACAAGGCGGGCGCCACCCTGCTCGATGCCATCGAGGATCAGGCACCGACCTACCAGGGTGACCGGCGCTGGCGGATCGAGCACGCCGAGCTGGTCGATCCCGCCGATTTCGCCCGCTTTGCCCGCAATGGCCTGGCCGTATCGATGCAGCCGCAGGCGCTGGTTTCCGGTCTAGGTGTGGCGGAGGCACGGCTGGGCACGCCGCGGCTGGCGGGCGCTTATGCGTGGAAATCGCTCTCCGCCGCCGGCGCACGGCTTGCCTTCGGTTCCGGCGCACCGTCCGGTCCGCTCGAACCCTTTGCCGGCATGGCGGCGGCGACGACCCGCCAGGGCGCCAATGCCCAGCCGTTCGGCGGCTGGCAGCCGCAGGAACGCCTGACCCGCGAGGCGGCGCTGGCGGCCTATACCACCGGCGCGGCCTGGGCCGGCTTCGCCGATGGCCGGTTGGGCCGCATCGCCATCGGCCAGCGCGCCGATTTCCTGCTGGTCGACCGCGACCCGCTGCTGGCAACCTCCGACGACCTGAGAGCGATGCGGGTGCTGCAAACCTGGGTCGGGGGGAAGCTGGTGTGGCAAGCGAAGGAAATGGGCGCTAGCGGGGCGCGCTGATTCAGGGGAGATCGGAAGCCGAAGCATCGCTCACCGCCGCCTTCGCCCGCGCTTCCCGCTTCTCGGTAAACCGCATGAACAGCAGCGTCCCCTCGAACAGCAGGAACAGCGGCACCGCCAGCATCAGCTGCGAGACGACATCGGGCGGCGTTACGATCGCCGCGAGGATTACAATCCCCACGATCACGTAACGCCGCGCAGCGATCAACTGCTGCCGGCTGACGATGCCGGCGCGGTTGAGCAGCAGCAGCAGCACCGGCAGCAGAAAGCTGATGCCGAAGGCGAGGATGAACTGCATCACAAGGCTGAGGTAATCGGCGGTCCCCGGCAGCGCTTCCATCTTGAGCCCGCCGCGCGTGCCCTCGAAATTGAGGAAGAAGCGGAAAGCCGTCGGCATGACGATGTAGTAGGCCAGCGCCGCGCCGGACAGGAACAACACCGGAGTGGCGATCAGGAAGGGCAGGAACGCCTTCTTTTCCTTCGCATAAAGTCCCGGCGCAACGAAAGCCCACAGCTGGTTGGCGATGATCGGGAAGCTGATGAAGAAGGCGGCGAACAGCGCTACCTTGAGTTCGACAAAGAACGCCTCGTAAAGCTTGGTGTAGATCAGGCGCCCCTCGCCCGCCGGAAATGCCGAGGTCAGGGGCCGCACCAGAAAGCCGAAGATTTCGTCGGCGAAGGTGAAGCAGACGGCAAACGCCAAGCCCAGCGCCATAACGCAGCGCAGCAGACGGGTGCGCAGCTCGATAAGATGGTCGAGCAGCGGCGCCTGGGTTTCGTCGATATCCTTGATGAGGGTCACGGCGGCGGCAGCGGCAGCTGCGGTTCCGGCTCGCCCAGGCCCTGACGACTCTCGGCTTGCCGCGCCGGTGCCTCGGAATTGGAAGCCGGTGGCGGCAGTGCGGCTTCGGCCGAGGCCGCCTCGACCGCAGGATGCGGATGGGCGTTCACGATGGCCTCGTTCTGCTCACGCCACTTCTTCTCCATTTCCTCAAGCTCCGCCTCGCGGATCATGGTCTCGATCCCCGAACGGAAATGGCCGGAAACGCGCCGCATCTTCGCCACCCAGCGGCCAATAGTGCGCAGCGCCATCGGCAGATCCTTGGGACCGATGACAATGATCGCGACAATGGCGATCACCAGCATCTCGTCGAAACCGACGTCGAACATGGCTCAGTGTCCCCGGCTTAGACGCCGGTCTTGGTGGTATCGCTGGTTGCCGGCGTAACGCTGGTTGCCGGCGTAACGCTGGCGTCGGGTGCCGGAATTTGCGCGGGCGGCGGCGGAACCACGCGATCATCCTCATTCAAACCATGCTTGAAGCTTTTGATACCCTTGCCAAAGTCCCCCATAATCTCGGAAATCCGTCCGCGCCCGAACAGCACCAACACGACGAGCAGCACGATAATCCAGTGCCAGAGTGACCCAAAACCCATGTTCGACTCCGAAGTTTGGCGGAGCGTGTGCTCCTCATGGCGCTCTATCTAGGCGCTTTCCGCTCTGGTTGCCAGTGCGGCGGCCGAATCGGATTCGTGATCGCCCTCGCCAAAACCCATCGCCGTCAGCGCATCGTCCACCGGATCGAGCAGCCCAGCGGCGCGCAGTTCGTCGATGCCGGGCAGATCCTTGCGCGAGGCGAGGCCGAAATGGGCGAGGAATTCGGGCGTGGTCGCGTAGATCACCGGCCGACCCGGCACCTCGCGCCGCCCGGCAACACGGACCCAGCCCGCCTCGAGCAGCACGTCGAGTGTGCCCTTGGCGGTCTGCACGCCGCGGATTGCCTCGATCTCGGCGCGGCTGACCGGTTCGTGATAGGCGACGATCGCCAG
>JANONQ010000102.1:0-3998 GCA_031420935.1 Novosphingobium sp.
ACCCACCAGCTGCCATCGTGTGCCATCGCACCGATGATCGCGGGCACATCGCCGCTCGAAAATGTCTCGAAAAAGCGGGCGACCAGAGCCTTGTTTGCCTGCGTATCGGTATCAGCCATCTTGTCCCTCCCGGATTGGAATGCGGCCCGTTAGCTGGAGGCCAAAACCTTCAAGCGCCACCATCTTGCGGGTACTTGAGGTCAGCAAGGTCATCTTGCCGACGCCCAGGTCCTTCAGAATCTGCGCGCCAATGCCGTAGTCCCTGTCGCTTGCGCGATTGGCATAGTCGCGGCGGCCGCCGGCTACCCGGCGCGAGATCGAGTGCTGATCCGGATCCTGGACGAAAACCGCCACCACTGGCCCGTCGTGCGCCGCCAGCTGTTGCAGCGCCGCCGAGACATAATCCGGATGCGCATTGCGGTAGCCGAGCAGATCGGCGGTCAGGTCGAACTGGTGGACCCGCACCAGCGTGTCGCTGTCAGCATGAATTGTTCCGCGCACCAGCGCGACATGCTCGCCGCGATCGAGCAGGTCGCGATAGACCTTGATGGTGAAGCCGCTGCCGAAGTGGCTTTCGAACGGGCCAGTCGCGACGCATTCGACCAGCTTTTCGGAACGGCGGCGATACTGGATAAGATCGGCGATGGTGCCGATCTTCATGCCGTGCTTGGCGGCGAAGGGCAGCAGGTCGGGCAAGCGGGCCATGGTGCCGTCTTCGTTCATCACCTCGCAAATCACGCCTGCCGGGAATAGCCCGGCCATCCGCGAGATGTCGACCGCCGCCTCGGTGTGGCCGGCGCGGAACAACACGCCCCCGTCGCGCGCGACAAGCGGAAAGACGTGCCCGGGCGTGACAATGTCTGCTGGTCCGAATTGCGGATTGATCGCCACCGATATCGTCCGCGCCCGGTCATAGGCCGAAATGCCGGTGGTAACGCCTTCGCGGGCCTCGATCGAGACGGTGAAAGCCGTGCCGTGGCCCGACTGGTTGTCGTTTGACATCGGCTCGAGCTGCAATTGCCGGGCGCGGTCCTCGGTGATCGCCAGGCAGATCAGCCCGCGCGCATGGGTTGCCATCATCATGATCCGCTCGGGCGTCGCAAATTGCGCCGGAACGATGATGTCGCCTTCGTTCTCGCGGTCGTCGGCATCGACCAGAATATAAGGCCGGCCGTTGCGCGCCTCGGTGATGATCTCCTCGATGGGGGAAAGGCCGGTCATGGCGCGGTCACCGTCCGGTCCAGACCGGTTTGCGACCTTCGGCAGAGGCCGCGTTGCGCTCGCGAACATCGCCGCTTTCGGCATATTGCTCGATTTCCTCAAACCGGGTCATCAGCGCGACTTCGAGCGGATAGCCAAGCCGACCGAGCGCGGCGGCCTTGGCGGCATAATTGGCCCCAGGCGCGCATTTGGTCACCTTGCCCGCCCACTTGCTCGCGGCATCGGTCAGGCTTTCGTAAGCCACGACTTCGTTGACCAGGCCGTATTGCGCAGCGGCGGCGGCATTGATGCGCTCGCCGGTCAGGATCATCGCCATGGCGATGTGATGAGGCAGTTGCCGGATCGCGCGGTGCACCACCCCGCATTCGCCGATGATGCCGTGCCGGGTCTCAGGCAGCCCGAACTGCGCCGTATCGGCGGCGACGATGATATCCGCGCACATCGCCAGTTCCAGCCCGCCGCCGACGCAGAAGCCCTGCACGGCAGCGATGAGCGGCTTCTTGAGGGTGACCATCGGCCCGCCGATCCCGGTCAACCCGCCCGCGAGCGCCATCCGCGTCTTGCGTTCCGGCCCTTCCGACACATCCGCGCCGATGCAGAACGACTTCTCACCCGCGGCGGAGATAATCGCGCACCAGATGTCTGGATCGGCGTTGATCGCGGCCCACGCGTCGTAGAGCAGCTCGTCCATCTTGCCGGTGATGGCATTGAGCCCCTGCGGCCGGTTGAGGTGAACCCGGGCGACATTGCCGTCCTTGGTGAATTCGACATCTGCCATAAGTCAGTTCCCGGAGTCTCTGGAATAGGGTTTGAGCGGCGTGGTTGGCGCCGAACGATATTCGGCGATCAGCGCCTTGAGGCCAATTTCACCGCCGCGCTGTTTGACGGCGTGCACGGCGGGTGACTGGTGAAGCAATGCGTCCATATCGGCGACATGGGCGGCGGCGGCGCGGAAGCCCTGCGCCTCGGCCGCGCGGTTGATCGAATGCTTCTTGATCCGCAGCACGTCCGGCGGGGTCAACGCAATGCGTGCGGCGAGGCCTTCGACCGAGGCGATGAGATCGACGGCGGGGACGCAGTGGTTGGCCCAGCCCCATGCCACCGCAGTCGGCCCGTCGATCGAGTTGCCCGGAACGAATGCCAGTTCTTTGGCCCGCTTCGGCCCGACCAGCGTCGACCACACCGGCGCCAGATAACCGCCGCCGATCGGAATGGTCGGCTCGCCGATCCGGGCATCATCGGCCACCACGGTGATATCGGCAAATACGCACATCTGGGTCGCCCCGGCCAAGCAATAGCCATGGACAGCGGCAATCACCGGCTTGGGATGGTCCCAGATCGCCAGCCAGCGATCGAGGTTGCGTTGCAGCCGCGCCTTGTCGGCCACGGGATCGACTGCGGCGGCGCCCATCTTGCCAACCTGATCGAGATCGAAGCCCGAACAGAAGCCCTTGCCCTCGCCGCGTATACCGATCACTGGCGCGCCGTCTCCCTTGAGCAATTCGAGCGCGGCCGAAAACTCGTCGAGCATGGCGTTCGACATGGCGTTGGCGCGATCGGGCCGGTTGAGCACGAGCCAGTCTATGAATTCCCCGCGATCGATGCGAATGTGTTCGTAGGTCATCATCTTGGCCTATTCGGCGCGGCCGATCGGGTTCGATGTTTTGACGTGATAATCGGTGGTCATCGTGGTTTTCAGGACGCGCGTCTCGAATTTCCACTCACCGTCCCGCTTGACCACGACATCGTGGTACTGGCCGTACAAAACGCCATCGGGGCGCTCCCTGGTATAGCGGTGGATCGCCATCAGAATGGCACGCACATTAGCCTCGGTATCGCTCACCCAGTCGATCACGACGCCCGACACATGGTGCGAAGTACCGCGGAAAAAGGTGCCGATGCCGTCGAGCGTCTGCTTGTAGGCGTCAATCCCGCTGGCACCGAAATTGGGCGCATAGCTGACCTCGCAATCATCGACGAACAGTTCGGCCATCTTCTCCGGCTGGTTCATGTCGAGATAATAGGCGTAATCATGGACGATCCGCTCGATCGCCTTTTCTTCGCGTAGTTTCTGAGCGTCGGTCATGGCAGTTTCAGTCATTTTGCATCCTGATTTGCAGTCTGTCAGTTTTTCTTTCTTGGATAGTCGGATGGCGCAGGTTCCGCGCCCGGCCAGCGCACATTATGCGGCTCGGTCATCGAACTGGCGACAACATCCCAGCTACCCAGATGGACCGCGCCCATTTCGCGCGAAGCGATCCGCCAACGGCCATCCTCCCGCCGATATTCGTCAAGATAGCGCACGGCGCCGTAGACCGTCGTTCCGCCAATGCCGATCTCGAGATGCGCCATCACGGTGCCGCCCGCTGCATCGGTGCCATCGAAAGTGATGTGAACATAATTGGGGGTGTGGACAGTCTGCTGCATGGTCGAGCGGGCGGCCTTGAGGAACGCAACGACGCCCTCGCGGCCCGTGCCACCTGCAAAACCATTGGCGAGGAAACGAGCATCGCGGGTAAAGCAATCTGCCAACGCCAGGTAGTCGTCGTCGTCGGTCACCTTGAAGTAGCGCGCCACGAGATCCTGGATCTCGGCGCGATCTTCAAGCTTCCGGATACGGTCTTCGAGCGTTGCCCAGTGTTCTTCCATGTCGCCGGGATTTGAAGGATTTGAACACCCTGGTCAACGCTTAAGTTGACAGCATGCCGGTGATATTCGATGCTGGAACGCATGAACGAAGTATCGATCGCAGACCTGCGCGCAGAAGCCGAGGCGCT
>JANONQ010000103.1:0-3248 GCA_031420935.1 Novosphingobium sp.
CTGCCCAATCTATTTGATATAATATATCATATCGGTTAGAGGGGTGCCTTCTCTGGGAGGTTCCAATGCGCCTGTTCGCAACTCTTCTGGCTTCATCTGCTCTCATCGCTGGACCGGTCCTTGCCGAAGAAGCGCCGCAACATGGCGACCATGACCCGCTCGGCTCCGACATTGTCGTGACCGGCATCTATGCGCGTGACCGGTCCGACATTCTTTCGGGAACCTCGGTTCTGACAGGCGACGATCTGAGCCGCGAAATGCGCCCGACCATCGGTGAAACACTGAGCCACCAGGCGGGCGTCTCGGCGACATCCTTCGGCCCCAATGCTTCGCGCCCCATCCTGCGCGGTTTTCAGGGCGAGCGAGTGCGGGTGCTGGCGGACGGCGTCGGCAGCTTCGACGTCTCTAACACCAGCGTCGATCACGCCGTTGTCATCAACCCCCTGACCGCTGACCGCATCGAAGTGCTGCGCGGCCCGGCGGCCTTATTGTTCGGCTCGTCAGCAATTGGCGGCGTCGTCAACGTGATTGACAGCCGCATTCCCCGTTCGGTGCCAAAGGAAGCGATCCACATCGACGCCACCGCTACCTATGGCAGCGCGGCGAATGAGCGTTCAGGCGGCACGCGCATCGACGTGCCCCTGGGCGATAAATTCGTGATCCATTTTGACGGCACTTATACCAAGACAGACAATCTGCGGACGGGCGGATATATCCTGACCCCGGCCTTGCGGGCTGCGGCCCTCGCCAGCGGTGATCCGGACATTGCCGGTCTCGCCGATCTCAAGGGAGAACTGCCCAACAGTGCCGGCCGCTCGTGGGAGATCGCAGGCGGCGCTGCCTACATCACCGAGAATGCCAATCTGGGCTTTTCCGTTTCGCACCATGACAATCTCTATGGCGTGCCCGTGCGCTATTCGGTCGATCCGGCAGTCGGGGCCGAGGAGGTCCGGCTAGACATGAAGCAGACCCGGCTCGATTGGCGCGGCGAAGTGAAGCCGGAAAGCGGCTTTCTCGAAGCTATCCGCCTGCGCGGCGGCTATGCCAACTACAAGCACAACGAGATCGACGATACCGGCGCCATCGGCACGACGTTCCTCAACCAGGGCTGGGAGAACCGACTCGAACTGGTCCAGCGCGAGCACAAGGGCTGGCGCGGCGCGATCGGCGGGCAGTTCTTTCTGCGTGATCTCAATATTATCGGCGACGAGAAATTCCTGCCCCGCAGCAAGACGCAGCAATATGGCCTGTTCACGCTGCAAGGTTTCGATTTCGGCAGCTTGCGTGCCGAGGCAGGCGGGCGCATCGAGCATTCGATCCTGAGCGCAGCCGCCGATGCCGATCTCGGCAATCCGGACATACGCCGCAGCTTTACCGCTTTCTCCGGCTCACTGGGCGGCAGCGCCGAAGTGACCAGCGGCTGGCGGATAGGCCTCAACGGCTCCTATACCGAACGCGCTCCCTCGGCGGAGGAGCTGTTCGCCAATGGCCCCCACGCTGGCACACAGGCTTTTGAACTGGGTGATCCGACCTTCAACAAGGAGAAGTCTACCGGTCTGGAGCTGACCTTGCGCGGCAAGGGCGACGGCTACAGCTTCAGCGCCTCGCTCTATCACTCATGGTTCAAGGGCTTCATCTTCGAAAGCCCGACCGGCGCTATCGAGGATGGCTTGCCGGTGTTCCAGTATCTGCAAGCCGGTGCCCGCTATTATGGCGCAGAGGTCGAAGCTTCGGTGCGCGTCGCGCAATTGGGCGACTATGCGATCAACCTGGACGGGATCGGCGATTTCACCCGCGCGAGGATAACGGGTAGCGGTCCGGCTCCGCGCATCCCGGCGTTGCGTCTGCTGGGGGGGCTGGAAGCGCAGTCCGATGCCCTCACCGGCCGCGTAGAGGTGGAATGGGTTGATGGGCAAGATCGCGTTACTACCTTCGAAACGGTGACCAAGGGCTATACGATGGTCAATGCCAGCGCGAGCTGGAAGCCTTTGGGCGCTGATAACGGCGCTACCCTCACCCTGTCGGCCAACAACATCTTCGATGTCGTGGCGCGCCGCCATGCCAGTTCCCTCAAGGACTACGCCCCGCTTGCAGGTCGAGATTTCCGAATAAGCGCGCGCTTAAGCTTCTGAACCATCTCCGGAAAAGCATCACGCCGCCGCCACCAACTCCTCGCTCGCCGCCGCCAGCAGCCCGCGCTCGACCGCCTTCAGCCGCGGCATCGCCGTGACTTTCTCGCCCAGCAGGTCGGTGACGTAGAAAATATCCGTCGCTCGCGCTCCGTAGGTGGCGATGTGGGCGGAGTGGACGATCAGTTTGGCCTCGAACAGCGCCCGCGCCAGACGGTTAAGCAGCGCCGGGCGGTCGCGGGCGCTGACTTCGATGACGGTGAAGCGGTTGGAGGCGTGGTTGTCGAATTCGACCCGGCCGCGCACGTCGAACGCGTCGGCGCGCGGCCGCGAGAGCGGGCGGGCGGCGAGCTGCGGCACCAGCTTGCTGCGGTTGGCCAGCGCGTCTTCGATCCCGGTCCGCAGCCGCGCAAGCTGCGTAGGCTCCATGAACGGACGCCCGAGTGGGTCCTGAACCAGGAAATTGTCGACCGCCATGCCGTTGCGCGCGGTGTGAATGCGCGCGTCGATGATGTTGCCGCCGGCCAGATGGATGCCGCCGGCGATACGGTAGAACAGGCCGGGATGGTCAGCCGCCAGCACCGAGACCAGTGTCGCGCCTCGCGCCGGGTAATAATGCGTCGCGATGTCCAGCGGCGCGCCCTTGGCGCCGGCGAGCTGGGCGAGGTTCATGGCGATGATATCTTCGGGCTCGGCGATCCAGTAGGCATCGCCGAGCTGCGCCCCGATCTCATCGACCAGCGCCTTGTCCTTGCCCAGCCGCTCGGCCACGGCAGCCTTCCTGGCGGCGACACGTTCGGGCCGGGCGTGGCTGGCATGGCCAAGCCGAATGCGTTCCTCGGCGGCGTCGTAGAGTTCCTGGATCAGCTGGCGCTTCCAGCTGTTCCACACGCCCGGCCCGACCGCGCGGATATCGACGATGGTCAGCAGGGTCAGCTGGCGCAGCCGTTCGAGCGAGCCTACCGCGCCGACGAAATCGGTGATCGTCTTCCAGTCGGCCAGATCGCGCTTCATCGCCGTATTGCTCAGCAGCAAGTGATACCGCACCAGCCAAGAGACGAGTTCGGTCTCGGCCGGCTCCAGCCCGAAACGCGGGCCGAGCTTGAGGGCGATCTCGGC
>JANONQ010000104.1:0-8058 GCA_031420935.1 Novosphingobium sp.
GTCGACCGTCAGCGCCACTTCTCGGCAGACGAAGCGGATGCCGGCATTGCGCATTAGTGCGCCGGGCAGCAGCCCCGCCTCGGTCAGCACCTGAAAGCCGTTGCACACGCCCAGCACGGGCACGCCGCGGGTGGCGGCATCGACCACCGCGCGCATGATTGGCGAGCGCGCCGCCATCGCCCCCGAGCGCAGATAGTCGCCGTAGGAAAAGCCGCCGGGCAGGGCGATGAAATCGAGGCCGGAGGGCAATTCGGCATCGCCGTGCCAGACGCGGAAGGGGGTAGCGCCGGAAACTTTCTCCAGCGCATCGGCCATGTCCCGGTCGCAGTTCGAGCCGGGGAAGGTAATGACGGCGGAGCGGAACGCGCTCACGCCCGCGCCTCTGCGTCCACTCGCTCGATCCGGTAGTTCTCGATCACCATATTGGCGAGCAGCTTGCGGCACATTTCATCGAGTGCCGAATCGGTGATGCTGGCGTCCACATCGAGCTCGATGAGCTTACCGGCGCGCACGTCCTTGACCCCGGCAAAGCCCAATCCCTCCAGCGAATGCTGAATGGCGCGGCCTTGCGGATCGAGCACGCCGGGCTTGAGGCTGACGGAAACGCGAACTTTCACGAGATGTTGGCTCTCATCGCGGGCCTTTCACGGCGAAGCAAATTGGTCGGACTCGGGCGCAGCCTATGCCGGGTGCAACAGCATGGAGCAAGCGGGGAGGAGGTGTTTTCAAGGAGTTTTCTAGGCCGCACTGATCTTTGCCGCCCGCTTGATCGGGGCGGGATGCGGAGGCTTGGCGACTTGTCGCCTAGCCGGAATTGGGCGGGGTAATCTCTCCGGCGGGCGCAACGCTTGCTGCCAACTCACCCCCATCCAACTGCGCCTATCCGGCAAGCCGGTAAGGCGTCGTATCCTTCCCCCCATTGCTGCGCTGGCGCGATCTCAGTATCAAGGCCGACCGCGAGGGCCGGGCGATCGCGTCCAGGCCAGGATCGGTGGACTGGGTTCGTGCGAATTTGACTGTGGAGAGGCACCATGAGCGAGACCAAGACAAAAGTCGCGATTATCGGGTCGGGCAACATTGGCACGGATCTGATGATCAAGATCATGCGGCTGTCCGAAGTGCTCGAAATGGGCGCATTCGTCGGCATCGACGCCGAGTCCGACGGGCTATTGCGGGCCGCGCGCATGGGCGTGCCGATTACGGCCGGCGGTATCGATGGGCTTGTCGCGATGCCCGAGTTCGCCGGCATCGACATCGTATTCGACGCGACGTCGGCCGCCGCTCACAAGCATCACAGTGAGATCCTGCTGGCGCACGGCAAGCGCGTGATCGATCTGACACCGGCCGCGATCGGCCCGTACACGATCCCGTCGGTCAACGGCGAGGCGAACCTCGACGCGCCCAACGTCAACATGGTGACTTGCGGCGGGCAGGCGACGATCCCGATAATTGCTGCGGTAAACCGCGTTGCTAAGGTCCGCTACGGCGAGATCGTTGCTTCGATCGCGTCCAAGAGCGCCGGTCCGGGCACGCGCGCGAACATCGATGAATTCACGGAAACCACCAGTGAGGCGATCAGGGTGGTGGGCGGCGCGGATCGGGGGAAGGCCATCATTGTCCTCAACCCCGCTGAGCCACCGTTGATCATGCGCGATACCGTTTATTGCCTGTGCGACGAGGGCGATCAGGCTGAAATTGCTGCCTCGGTGGAGGCGATGGTCTGCGAGGTTCAGACTTACGTGCCGGGCTATCGCCTGAAGCAGGCGGTGCAGTTCGAGCATATCGGTTCAAACGCACCCTTGCGAATTCCCGAAATGGACGGCGTGTTCACCGGCCTCAAGGTCACCATTTTTCTCGAAGTCGAAGGCGCGGCTCACTATCTGCCCGCTTATGCCGGCAATCTCGACATCATGACGTCGGCCGCGCTCAAGACGGCCGAGCGTATCGCGCGGCGTCGCTATGAAGGGGCCCCAGCATGACTTTCAACGCGACGAAGCAGAAGCTATACATCCAGGATGTGACGCTGCGCGACGGGATGCACGCGATACGGCATCAATATGATCTTGCCGACGTGCAGCGCATCGCCAGGGCGCTGGACGCGGCCAAGGTCGACGCAATCGAAGTCGCTCACGGCGACGGCCTTGCCGGTTCATCGTTCAATTACGGTTTCGGTCGTCACACGGATTGGGACTGGATCGGTGCGGTCGCCGAGGTGCTGGAGTACAGCGTCCTTACGACCCTGCTGATCCCGGGTATCGGTACGATCCACGACCTCAAGCGCGCCTACGATCTGGGGGTCCGCTCGGTCAGGGTGGCAACGCACTGTACCGAGGCCGACGTCTCGAAGCAGCATATCGAGTGCGCTCGCGCGCTCGGCATGGACGTCGCGGGATTCTTGATGATGAGCCACATGAGCGAGCCGGAGCCACTGGCTGAACAGGCGCGTCTGATGGAAAATTATGGCGCACATTGCGTGTACGTGACCGACAGCGGCGGCGCGTTGACGATGGACGGCTATGCCGCGCGGCTGCAGGCCTATGACCGGGTACTGAAGCCGGAAACGCAGCGCGGCGTGCATGCGCATCACAACCTGTCGCTCGGTGTCGCCAATTCTATCGTCGCGGTCCAAAACGGTGCGATACGCGTGGACGCGAGCCTCGCCGGGATGGGCGCAGGCGCGGGCAATGCGCCGCTCGAAGTGTTCATCGCGGCGGCCGACGTCTATGGCTGGCAGCATGGCTGCAATCTGTTCGCGCTGATGGACGCAGCCGAGGAGCTGGTTCGGCCGCTGCAGGACCGCCCGGTCCGCGTCGATCGCGAGACGCTGACCTTGGGTTACGCCGGCGTTTATTCGAGCTTCCTGCGGCACGCCGAAAAGGCGGCGGCCGACCATGGTCTCGACACGCGCGCAATTTTGGTCGAGCTCGGCCGACGCAAGATGGTGGGCGGGCAGGAAGACATGATTGTCGATGTTGCGCTCGACATGGTCCGCGCCCGCGAAGCAAACTGACTATAGGTTCGCGGATCGCGGCGCACGAACTACCTGCAAAGGTTCGACGCCTAGAATGCGGCAGTCAGCGCTTCTTTGACCGTCGGAAGCGATTCGGGGAACACGTCAAAATTCGCAGCGGCGACGAACGCGCGCTCCCGCCCGATCTGCGCCTTGCTATGCACCAAAACCAGTGTCTGTACGCGACGCCCGATAGCGGGATCGGGATCGGCAAACGCATCGTGGATCAATCCGCTACTGCTGCGAATTCGACCTGCGCTACAACACTCGCAATATGCCATCGAGGCGGTCCGGGCCGCCCTGGCCGGACTTGTCCGCCACGCTACCTGAGCAGTCAGGCCTTCGAAAGTTTTGTTGGCCTGCTCGGCACCGCTCCGGACGGGAGTGGCCATATGGCCATGATCATCTGTTCGAGCCGCGCGATCGTTGGCTCGATATAGGGCGTCACGTCCTCCCACATCGATCGCATTCCGATACCCCCGAGCATTGATGAGACGATGCGAACGATTTCGTCTGAATCGGCGGCAGGCCACCCGGACTCGACCAGTCTTTCAGCCCAGTTAGCATAGACCTTGCCGCGATACGCGCTGGCGATTTTACGGATCTGGGGAGCGACAACATCGTTCTTGGTCCCGTCGATCGCGATATCGAGCGCAACCCAGTAGAGCTGGCCCAGGAAAAATTCGCGCAAGTCCGCCACGAGGCATTTAAGTGGATTCGCGCCTGGCGGGATTGCGGCCAGCCGCCGCTCCGACAATTCGGAGGCCTGCGCCATGGCATATTCCAGAGCAGCGAGCGTCAGGTTTTCCTTGGTCGCGAAGTGATGAACCTGTGCGCCCTGACTCACCCCGGCGCGCGCTGCCACCGCAGCCGTCCGGAATGCTGAATGCCCTACTTCAGCAACCACTTCGAACGCTGCCTTGGCAAGTTTGGCGCGCATCGCTTCGCTTCGCTCCGCCTGCGTCCGGCGGGTGATCGGTGATTGCCGTTTCACTTTCGTCGATTGATCAGCCACTGGTGTCCCTCTGTCCGTCATCACTGGCGCCAAAATAGCGCACCCGCAGTTTTGATGGATTGAAACCGCAGAAACCGCCATCAGCCTTGGCAGGGAAAAGCTGCATTGTTTGGATCGAATGTGCAAAATAATTCACACAGCCTCTACACAGATAAAATCGGTGACTTTTATATAATCAGTTGAATGTATTATAATATTGCTCTCCCCTATCAAAGGGAAACTGAAGTTCAAGTCATCTGACCCAGTCCAGCCCGATTTCCTCGTAGAATTCGCGCGTTTCCGCCCAGTCTTCCTCGACCCGCACATGGAGGAACAGGTGGACTTTTACCCCCAGCAATTCGGCAAGCTCCTTGCGCGATGCCTCGCCGATCGCCTTGATACGGGCGCCGCCCTTGCCCAGCACGATGCTCTTCTGGCTATCGCGGGCGATTACGATCTGCTGGTGGATTTCGAGCGAGCCGTCCTTGCGGGTCGCGTAACTTTCCGGGCGCACCAGGCTGTCATAGGGCAGCTCGTCGTGCAGCTGGCGGTAGAGCTGTTCGCGGGTGATCTCGCAGGCGAGCAAGCGTTCACTGGCGTCGGAGACCTGGTCTTCAGGGTAGTGCCAGGGGCCTTCGGGCATCAGCTCGGCCAGCCGCGTCTTGAGCTGCGGCACGCCGTCGCCGGTCAACGCCGAGACGAAGAACACTTCGTCGAAGCCGGCCTGCTCGGTCAGCGCCTGGGCGGCGACCAGCAGCGGTTCCTTGGCGCAGGCATCGACCTTGTTGAGGACCAGCAGCTTGCGTTCGGGCCGGGTCTTGAGTGATTCGAGGATCGGTTCGAGATCGTCGCGGCGCTTCTTGCGGGCATCGACCACCAGCAGGATCGCATCGGCCGCATGTGCGCCCTCCCAGGCGGCGGCGACCATGGCGCGGTCGAGCCGGCGTTTGGGGCTGAAAATGCCGGGCGTGTCGGCCAGGATGATCTGCGTGCGGAACCCCTCCGCCTCCGCGATTGCGATACCCATCAGCCGCGCGCGGGTGGTCTGCTTCTTGGCGCTGACAATGGCGACTTTCTGGCCGACCAGCGCGTTGACCAGAGTCGATTTGCCGGCATTGGGCGCGCCGATCACGGCAACTACGCCGCAGCGGTCGGTGGGGGCGGCCGTGCTCATGCGAATCGCTCCAGAAAGGCCGCCGCGGCGGCGGTTTCGGCATCCTGCTTGCTGTTGCCAGCGCCTTCCGCCTCGCCGACACCATTGACGCAGACCGCGACGGTGAAGTGCGCAGCATGATCGGGGCCGGAGCGGTCGTTCACCCGGTATTGCGGCGTCTTGCGCTTATTCATCGCGGCCCATTCCTGCAGCGCCGATTTGGGATGCTTGGCGCTGCCGGCCTGGCCGATGATCGCATCGGCCCAGAGACCGCGCACCATGGCGCGCGCCGCGTCATAGCCGTGGGTGACGAAACAAGCGCCAATCAGCGCTTCCATGACGTCGCCGAGGATAGTGTCACTGTCTTGCGCGCCGTCGTCGCGCGCCTGCTTGCCGAGCCGCATATGGGGACCAAGCCCGATGTCGCGGGCGATGCTGGCGCACATCGTCCGGCTGACCAGCGCGTTGAGCCGCTGGGAAAGCTTGCCCTCGTCACCCGTGCCCCGGTCATGCAGCCATTCGGCGACGGCCAGCCCGAGCACCCGGTCGCCGAGGAATTCGAGCCGCTCGTAATTGCGCGTCTGCCCGGTGCTGCCGTGGGTCAGCGCTTCCAGCCAAAGGCTCTCGTCGGCCGGCACCCGCCCGGCCATGCGGGTGAGGAAGGCGTGGGTGTCCTCCTCGAGCATCACCTTCAGAACGTGCCGCCGATCCGGTTCCACCGCGCGGCGGTGAACCAGGTCCAAGGCTTGAGCCAGGACGACGAGCCGTCGGTCGAGAACATCATTACCGTCGCACGGCCGATCAAATTCGCCTGCGGCACAATGCCGATGCCTTGGCCGGCAACGGCGGGGAAGCGGCTGTCCATCGAATTGTCGCGGTTGTCGCCCATCAGGAACAGGCTCGCTTCGGGAACGACGACGGGCGGGGTATCGTCCTGCGGGGTCTCGCCAAGATCGAGCACCTCGTAACTGCGCCCGCCGGGCAGGGTTTCGCGGTAGCGGGGGTAACTGCAAACCTGCCCGCCGCCCGGCTGGGTCACCAGAAATTCGGGCAGGTAGCAATTGGTGTTGGGTGTGACCGGAAGCTGGAAATCGGCAATCTTTCGTTTCGGCACCGGCTGCCCGTTGAGGTAAAGCTGCCCGCCGATCATCTGGATCTGATCGCCGGGCAAGCCGATCACCCGCTTGATGTAATCGACATCGTTGTCCGGCGGCGCTTTGACGATGACGATGTCGCCCCGTTCGGGCTGTCCCGCAAAGATACGCCCGGGGATCAGCGGCAGGCTGAACGGCAGCGAATAGGAGGAAAAGCCATAGGGCCATTTGGCGGCGAGCAGATAGTCGCCGTTCTGCAGCCGCGGCAGCATTGATTCGCTGGGGATATTGAACGGAGAGAAAATGAAGCTGCGGAACACCGCGACAATCAGCACCAGCTTGATCAGGAAGACGAAGAAACTATCCTCCTTCTTGGCTGGTTTGGCCGGGTGGGACAAAACTTCGTCGGGCGCGGCGGGGGCGATTTCGGACATCGCCGTGTCCATGTTGGCCGCTGGCCCGCACGTCAAGTCCGTTCGTCCATCACCCTCCATTCGAACCTCCGCTCCGCGCCAAGGGAACCGCGAAGCCGACCCGTGCGTCTAACGCCTTGGTTTTCACAAATGCAGCATGCATAGATCATACGGCGCAGTAAGAGGCGACAGGATGAGCGATTTGCTACAATCGTGGGAGAAAATCCGGTCGTTGCCGAAACCCCGGCTGGCCGAACTGTTCGCCGGCGATGCGGACCGGTTGGGCCGATTGGCGGCACGGCTTGAGCTTCCGGGTGGGGCGATCCTGTTCGACTGGTCGAAGACCCATCTCGATGCAGACCATCTCGACGCATTCTGCGCGCTGGCCGAGGCGGCGGGTTTCGCCGCCAAGCGCGATGCCCTGTTCGACGGGCAGATCGTCAATCCGAGTGAACATCGCGCCGCCGAACATACCGCCCAGCGCGGGATCGGGCGCGCTAGCAGTGTCGAGGAAGCTGGCGCTCTGCAGGCCCGGATGCGCTCGCTGGTCGAGGCGATCCACGGCGGGGCGCTGGGCGAAGTGCGGCACCTGATCCACATCGGCATCGGCGGCTCGGCGCTGGGACCGGCGCTGGCGATTGACGCACTTGGGCGCGACGGAGCGCTGGTCGATGTCCATGTCGTCTCGAACATCGATGGCTGTGCGCTGGAGGCCGCCTTTGCCCGATGCGATCCGGCCAAGACGCTGATCGCCATCGCCTCGAAAACCTTTACCACGATCGAGACCATGACCAACGCCGCCAGTGCGCTCGCCTGGCTGGGCGAGAACGGCGAGGCCGATCCATACGGGCGGGTGGTGGCGCTCACCGCATACCCCGAGAAGGCAGTCGAATGGGGGGTGGACGAGACCCGCGTGCTGCCTTTCCAAGAGACTGTCGGCGGGCGCTATTCGCTGTGGTCGTCGATCGGCTTTCCAGTGGCGCTGGCGCTTGGCTGGGATGGGTTCGCCGAAATGCTCGATGGCGCCGCGGCGATGGACCGCCACTTCCTCGACAGCGAGCCGGCGGACAATCTGCCGCTGCGGGCCGCCTTCGCCGATCTCTATTACACGCGCCTGCGCGGCTGCCAGACCCGCGCCTGTTTCGTCTATGACGAGCGCCTTCGGTTGCTGCCTTCCTACCTCCAGCAGCTGGAAATGGAATCCAACGGCAAGTCGGTCACGGCGGATGGCGCGCCGGTCTCCGGCCCGACCGCGCCGATCACCTGGGGCGGCACCGGCACCGACGCACAGCATGCGATGTTCCAGCTTCTTCATCAGGGCACCCATCTGGTGCCGGTCGATTTCATCGCCGCGATCGCGCCGGGCGATGCGCTGGACCCCGCGCATCACCGCA
>JANONQ010000105.1:0-5741 GCA_031420935.1 Novosphingobium sp.
CGACCGAAGGCTTCGACGATGATCTATCCACGTTCAGCTTCGAGCATCCCGAAGCAGTCGTCGCGCCGCCCGACTCGGCAGCACGCGAGCAGCGCGGGATCGGCGACAACGTCGTCCGCCGCGCGACCAACCTCGTCGGCACGGCGCGCTATGTCCGCACCAGTCAGCAGGTGATCGCGTTTATGAAGGACGGCGTTCCGCCCGGCACAATTGCGGTCATCGACGACAGCGGCGGCACACTGACCGCGCCGATCCTCGAAGGTTTCGCCGGGGTCATCTGCGCGGGCGGGACGGTCCGTTCGCATCTCGGCATCCTGACGCGCGAGTACGGCATCCCCTGCCTGATGAACGCCCGGATCAGCGGCATCCGCGACGGTGATCGGGTAGAGATCGAGACGACAGCCGAGGCGCGTACCGCTGGATCGTATCAGCGCGGCGAAGAGATGCCGGCGCGAATCTGGCGGATCGCGCGATGACCAAACCAGCGATCACTTACGCGCAGCTGCTGGAGACGAACCAGTTGATCCAGGCCTGCGGCGACGAGACCTATTGGTTGTGCGTCACGCGCACGGTCCAGGGTTCCAAGCTGTTCCCGGTCTCCCCCTACATCCTGTTTTCTTATCTGAACGCCTTTTATCGCTATCCCGAGTTGCTGCGCAAGATCGAGCGGCGGATGCCCGCCGAAGAGGTGGCCGACCGGGCGCGCAACATCGGGGTCAAATTGCAGGCGTCACACATGGCCTGGGCGATGCCGACATTTTACCTGCTCGGTCGCGAGCTGCTGATCGCGTGGGGGATGATCCGTCCGCAGGATGCGGTCGAGGACGTGGTCACGGTGATGGACTTCTGGAAGCGCTTTGCGCTGTCCTGGCATCGCAACGACGGCCACTTGACCAACCGCGAGTTCGGCCACCGCTCCCAGATCCTGCCCGACAGGCGACTCGAGGTGTTCGCCGCCGACCTGTTCGAATGCGCACCGGGAGACGAGCTACACGAAGCGGCGCATGCCTTCCTGGCTACCGCATCGCAATACGGGTTCCTCGTCTCGTGCGAAAGCCGCATCAGCCTGACCAACAGCGGGCCTTATCGGATCAGCGGCGATCGCCAGATGATCGTGCGCGATTTCATGGATCTGGCCGAATGCGCGCTGCCGTGGCTCGACGGCGTGGCGTCCGATGTGCCTTACAACAACCTCACCGTCCCAATGGTGGCCCGGGACTGCCATTTCCATCTGGTAGATGACTGGGGCAGCTTCGAATCCGAGCCGGAGTTCACCGCCGAAAAACTGGCCGGCGTCGGGCTCTACACTTCAGACCCGCTGAGCGACGGCTTCTTGCCGGTGGGCATGGGCTCGCGCGACGAGCTCGCCGCGACCTTTCGCTCGCTTACGGCAGTGCTGAAAGGGGCAATGGACAAATTGTGGCTGCGCATGGCCGGGTGGACCCGCGACCAGTTGATGGATGCAGGCATGCTCACCTATTTCAGCGTCTGCAAGGAACTGGCCCACGTAGCCGGGGTGTTCGACTTTGACGACTGGATGTCGATCGATCCGCGCGCCGAACGCTTCCGCTCGCTGCTGAGCGACGAATACGGCGATTCCGCGCTGGGCGAACTCGTCGGCATGCTAACGCTGCCGCAGCAGCAGATCAGCCCCTTCTCGATGATGCAGCACGCCGACCGTCCGGTGCGGCTTCTGACGCCGGTGCCCTATTCGCTCCTTGCCGGCGAGGACTTTGTCGGCAGCTGCGGACCGATCCAGCCTGGAACCAGTCATTTCGACCCCAAGATCGACCGTTATCGCACAACCCAAGGCGTGATGGGCTTGGAAGAATACAACCGCCAGGCCGCTGCGTTCACTCCCACTGCTTGCACCGACCACTTTCGTTTTCAGTGCGAGACCTGGGTCAAGTACAACGCGGGCACGCCGCTGGCGGACGAGCTCTACCGGGCGGAGCAGGTTCACTCGCGCTCGCTTGCGGGCAAGGGCGTGGGCTGATGCAGATCGGCGCTCTCGTGCGCCGCTCGGCGCTGTGGTACAAGAACTCCCCCTGTCTCGTCGAAGACGACCGGGTGGTTAGCTACCGCGAGTTCGATCGCGACCTGGACGCTCCGTTGCGCCTGGGCTGGACCGGCGGGACGACTGGCCAGTCGAAGGCCGTGACACTTACGACGCGGGGCGAACTCGCCGAACTGCTCACCTCGGGCGGCTTCAACGTCTATCCCTGCGCGGTGGAAGAGGTGCTGTTGGAATTCAACGGGGTGATCGAAGCTGCGGTCATTGAGATCTGGTCCGACATCCCCAAGAGTGCGGCGGACAAGATCCTGCGCCGTGCGGTCCGCGACACCGTAGTGGCGCACACGGCCGCCGAGGCACCGGCAGGATGACCCCGGCTCTCGAGCGCCATCTGGTTCTCCACGGCGTGGCCGTGAAGAGGAACGGTGCTGCCGACGTTGTCGCCACGGTCGCCGGCCTGTCACTCGAAACGGCCGAGCGCTGGCTGTCACACCTGGCGGAGACTGGCCGCGTGGTGGAGGCGAACGGCACCTATGTCCTCACGCCGCTCGCGCGTCTGGCGCTCGATGGCGATTACTCGCGCTTCTGTTCCGAACTGAGGGCCGATACCGCCTTCATGCAGGCTTACGACATCTTCGAACGGATAAACCTGCGGCTCAAGGAACTCATAACCGAGTGGCAGACGCTGCTCGTCGGCGGCGTGCGCGTGGCCAACGATCATTCGGACAAGGGGCACGATGACCGGATGATCGACCGCCTCGGCGGTTTCCACGAGCAGGCCGAGCCAGTGTTGATGGCGCTGGAAACGGGCGACCCGCGCTTTGCCTTCTATCGCGCGGGATTGTCGCAGGCGCTGGACAAGGCCGAAGATGGCGCGGTCGAGTGGGTCAGCGACGCCCGCCTTGCCAGCTATCATACCCTCTGGTTCGAACTGCACGAGGATCTTCTGCGTGTCGTTGGGCGCGAGCGCGTCGAGTAGCGCGCGATGGCTCACGTTGAATTCCTCGACACGACTATGCGCGATGGCCAGCAGAGCCTGTGGGGCATGCGCATGCAGGCGGGCATGGCGCTGCCGGCTGCCCCGCTGCTCGACCGGACCGGCTTTCGGGTGATCGACTTGACCGGCTCGCACCACTTCGAGGTGCTTATCCGCTACTGCCACGAAAACCCGTGGGAAATGATGGACGCGCTGGTCGGCGCAATGCCGCGAACTACCATCCGCAGCGGGATGCGCTCGAACGCGGCGGTCAGCTTTGGCACGACCCCCGACGCCCTGATGGACGCCTGGATGCGCGCGCTCAATCGCCATGGTGCGCGCAGCTTCTGGATCTACGACGTTCTGTTCAACATCGACAAAATGCACCGGCTGGCGCGAGTCGCGAAGGAGTTCGGATCCGAGGTGGCGGGCGCGATCATGTTCACCTTGTCGCCCGTGCACGATGACGCGTTCTTCGCCGACAAGGCGGACAAGCTTTCGGCTTCACCGGATATCGATACGATCCTGCTCTACGACACGGCGGGAGTGCTCGAGGGAGAGCGGCTGAAGGCCCTACTGCCAGCTATTGCCGCGAAAGCGCGCGGCAAGCCGATCGAGTTCCATTCGAATAACCTGCTCAACCAGTCTGCCCGGGCCTATTGCGAAGCGGTGGAGCTGGGCGTGTCGATCATTCATACTGCGGCCCGGCCGATGGCCAATGGTCCGTCCGTACCTTCGACCGAGATAATGGTCCGCAACCTCGAGGCGATGGGCCACACCCACTCACTCGACACGACCCTGTTGGCGCCGGTGGCCGACCATTTCCGGGCAGTGGGCAACGCCCGCGGCTTGCTTGTCGATCAGTTCGCCGAATACGACGTGTTCTCGATCGCTCATCAGATCCCCGGCGGGATGATGGGTACCTTCAAGGCGCAACTCGCCCAACACGGTATGGTGGACAAGCTAACCGAGGTGCTTGGCGAAGTCGCCGTGGTCCGACGTGAGCTCGGTTATCCCGGCATGGCCACGCCGTTCAGTCAGCTCGTGGGGATCCAGGCGGTACTCAATGTCGTTACGGGTAAGCGGTGGTCGGTCATCCCCGACGAGGTCATCCAGTATGCCGGAAGGTTCTACGGCGAGCCCGTCGCTCCGATCGATGCCGACGTTCTCGACCGGATCATGGCTTCCCCGCGAGCGAAAGAAGTGCTCGCTAATCCGCCCGAGCAGCCCACTATCGAGGATCTGCGCCGGCGGCACGGGACGCGCGACGACGACGACCTAATCCTCAAGGTGCTTGTGCCCGGCGCCGATCTCGACCGCATGTATGCCGCAGGACCGCTGCAGCGGTCCTGTCCCACGCTCTCCACGCCGGAACTCGAACTGGTCGCGCGGCTGATGCGCGAGGCCGGGACGCCGCTGATTAGGCTGCGCTCGGCGCAGCTCGAAGCCACCTTGCGGCACTAGCCGATGCGCCGCGCGGTTATCATCGACGTCGTCAGATCGCCGTTCGGACGCGGGCGGCCCGACGGGGTGCTAGGGGCGATCCATCCGGTCGACCTCTACGCCCAAGTGCTGCAGGCGCTGATCGTCAGGACGGGGGCCGATCCGGCGCTGATCGAGGACGTGATCACCGGCTGCGTGATCCAGGCCGGAGAGCAGGCCGGCAACATCGGCCGCCAGGCCGTGCTCGCCGCCGGCTTTCCCGATCACGTTCCCGCCGTCACACTCGACCGTAAGTGCGGGTCGGCGCAGCAGGCGATCGACTTTGCCGCGCAAGGTATTATCGCCGGAGCGTACGACCTGGTGGTCGCCGGCGGGGTGGAGATGATGGGTCTTGTCCCGATGCGCAGCAACCGCATGGGCAGAGACAGCGAGGGGCCCCGCTTTCGTGCCCGTTACCCGGGCGGTCATGTGCACCAGGGACTCGCCGCAGAGAAGATCGCGGCCCGCTGGGGTATCGGGCGGGGGGAACAGGACGTCTTCGCCCTGCGCTCGCACCGACTGGCCATCGCCGCGGAGGATGCGGGGCTCACCGCGCGGTCGATCGCGCCGATCAGTGTCGGCGAGGGGCTGGTCGAGCGCGACGAAGGGCTGCGGCGCGACACCTCGCTCGAACGGCTGGCCCGGCTCAGGCCGGCATACCGCAATCCCGAGGCAGAAGCCGCGCACCCCGATCTGGGGTGGACAGTAACCGCGGGCAACGCCAGCCAGATAAGCGATGGCGCGGTTGCGATACTGATCGCCGAAGAAGGCTTCGCCACGAAGCTGGGGCTGGCACCGCGCGCCGCGATCACCCGCTTTGCGGTATGTGGGGACGATCCGGCGATGGTGTTGACCGCGATCATGCCGGCGACGCGCAAGTTGCTGGCTCGGGCAGGTCTAAGTATCGGCGACATCGACGCGTTCGAGGTCAACGAGGCCTTCGCGTCGGTGGTGCTTGCCTGGCAAAAGGAGTTCGACGTCGATCCCGAACGGGTCAATCGCTATGGCGGCGCGATCGCGCTCGGACACCCGGTCGGCGCTTCGGGTGGTCGCTTGATGGCCGCCCTCGTGACGGCTCTCGAACAATCGCGAGGGCGTTATGGGCTTCAGCTCATGTGCGAGTCAGGCGGCATGGCCAACGCCACCCTGATCGAGCGAGGGTAAATCAGGTCCGTTCGTTTGGCTCGGGCGGAGTAAAGGCTTCGTCCGGCGATCGGTCGATCCGCTTACGTGCCTGCCGCATATGCCGCTGCATCGCGCGTTGTGCGG
>JANONQ010000106.1:0-7517 GCA_031420935.1 Novosphingobium sp.
GACCGCCGACAAAAGCGCCTGACACGCTCGCTGGCAATCGAGCGCAGCTTGATAATCGCTTTCACTTTCGGCGGCACCCTGATCGATGAAGTCGCGAAAGACGGACGTGACTGCATCGGGGTGGTTCCGGCGGATGTGGCCAAGGGACATCCACGCTTCGCGGCGATGGATCAGCGTCTGGGCAGCGGCGAGCGGGCCGAATGAATTAGGTGCGTCGCACTCCACAACGGTTAGCCCGGCAAAACGGAGGGTTTGGGCAAAATCGACAAATGCCCGCTGCATAACAGGGAGCGCCTCATCCCAGGCCGGGCTGCGACACAGCCCGATAACAGGGACATGATTCGGGGGTGGGCACTCCCCCTCCCCCGAAATCACCGCATCGGCGCGGATGAGGATGCCGAGCGTCCGCGCAAAGACACCGAGCGTGTCGAGATGGGGCGAAGTCTCCAGCACACCTGCCAGTGGGTAGCGTCCAAAGCTGGGTTTGAACCCCAGCGTGCCACAAAAGCTGGCCGGACGGATCATCGAGCCTGCGGTCTGCGTACCGAGCGCAAGATCGGCCTGACCATCAGCGACAACCGCCGCCGACCCGCTGGAAGAGCCGCCCGGCGTGTGCCCTGCCCTTCGCGGGTTGACCGTCGGTCCGGGCGAATAGGTCGCAAATTCCGCTGTCACCGTCTTGCCGAGGATAATCGCGCCAGCCGCGCGCAGGCGGCGCACCGCTTCGGCATCCCCGCCTGCCATATTTGCGGCAAAAATCGGTGACCCATGCGACGTCACCATGCCGGCGACATCGATCACGTCCTTGACACCCGCCGTCAGCCCGGAAAGCTCGCCCGCATCGGTCCCCGGCATTTGAGCCGCCATCTCATCAACATACACCCACCCGCGCACGGCGGCATCACGCGCGGCGATACGGTCTAGAGACTGGCGGAGATGATCGCTCATGCACCGACCATGCGGTGGCCCCACAGCATCGGCCGATCATAATTCTTGATGTCCCAATTCTCGCCGATCTCCATCCCGCCAAAGCCATATTCCATCCAGAATCCCGACGGCGTCTGAAGGTAGAAGCTCTGCATGTGATCGTTGCTGTGCTTGCCCGGTTCAATCGTTACCGGAATCCCCCTGTCGCGGACAATATCATAACCATAACCGACATCGTCGAGCGATTGCGCTTCGAGCATGATGTGGTTGAGAGCGCCAGCCGGCCGGCCCGGCGCCTCCGCCATGATCGCCAATGTGTGGTGCCGCGCATTGCAGTGGAGGAAAATCGCGTCGTTGTCGTCCCACGCAATATAGTCCGAGATGCGGAAGCCCATCACCTCCGTGTAGAAATCGAGCGTCGCCTGAAGATCTTTGACCCAGAATACGACATGGCCCAACCCGAGGCCGCCGGTCTTGTATCCCGAAATGCCCCGGCGCGGTGAAAAGGCCGTGTTGGAGACTAGCGGACCATAATAGATTTCGGTCTGCACCCCGATCATTGGCTCGACAAAGCTGAAGAGCGACTTGACCTTGCGTTCCGCACATTGGGCAGCACTACCAGCGACCAGCTCGATCTGGCGAGCGCGAAGCGAGTCGGCTAGTGCATCAAGCCGGGCGATGCTTTCCACTTCCCAGCCGATGGCCGCGATCCCGTCTGACCCGGCAGGGTTCAGCGACAAGCGGTGGTGATAGCCGTCCATCCGATAGTCGAGGGTCGGCGATCCATCGCGCTCACGCGGTTCCAACGCGAATACATGCTCCAGAAGGTCGCGCCATTCGGGCAGTTTCGTCACGTTGAGGGCGATATAGCCCAGACTGTTGACGCCCATATTCGTCCTCCCTCTATTGGCTTGCCACAAATTGTTCGGCGTGGATGTTTTCAGGTTTGAGGCCGAGGCCGACCAGATGCGCGCGTGCGGCGCTAATCAGTCCCGGCGGCCCGCACAGATAGGCAATACTGTCAGGATCGGCGACATCTTCGTGGACAATTGCGTCCACCGGATTACCGATGCGCAGCCCCTCGGCACTCTCCCCGCGATCCACGGATAGGCGGACGTCAAGCCCGGGCATCCAGTGCCGACGCAAGTCCAGTTCATCACGGTAAAACAACCGCTCCGGGCTGGCACAGCCAAAACTCAAAAGGAGCGGCGGTTTGCGCCCCGGTTGCGCCCGGATGGTATCGATCATCGCCATCATCGGGGCCAGACCGGTGCCGCCCGCAATCATGATGTGCGGCGCGCGAATTTTTTCAGTCAGGAAGAACGCACCGAATGGCCCCTCAATTTCAATAACGGCGTCCGGCGCCGCCTCGCTCGTCAGCCAGCCAGACATGGCCCCGCCCGGCAGCAGACGGATGAGCAATTCTACGCCGGGCAGGTGAGCGGGCGTACTCGCAACCGAATAGCTTCGCCAAATCTCTGTGCCGGGCACCTTGACCTGAATAAACTGGCCCGGACGAAAGTCGATCCAGTCACCTTCCGCAAGCTCCAGCACAAGCCTGACAGCGTCAGGCGCTATCCGTTCAACCCTGTCGACAAAGGCACGGGCCTTGCGCGGCCCGGATCCACTGGCGGCACTGTCATAGTCGAGGGTGAAAGTGCATGCCCCCGTAACTTCGGTGCAGCACAACAGCCGGGCACCTGCTTCCGCTTCCGGTGCAAGCAACACGCTTGCCTGCCCGGCCCGCATGGCGGCGGGTCCATCCTGGACATGAGCAAGGCAGGAGGAGCAGGTCCCGCTACGGCACTGAAACAGCAGCGGCACATCCTGCAGCAGCGCCGCATCCAGCACCGTGCCACCGGGTGGAACCGCCACCCGGTATTCGACGCCGTCGCTGAACCGCAACATCACATCATGGCAAAGGGGGTCCACCATGGCGGATGGTCAATCGTTGATCTTTTCGACGAAATAGCCAGGTTTGCGGCCTTCGGCTATGCGACGCATGCGGATGCTCGATGTCTTGGTTGCACCCTCCACGCCCTTCCCCGGTTTGGCAATGCCGCGATTGTGGCGCGACGCCAACTTACGCCAGGTGATTGGCGAGACGTCAGTCGCAACCAGCTGCTCTGCTTCCCAGCCCGTGCCGTCGGCGTAGAACTCCTGCATCGCCTCGCGTGCATAGAGATCGCAATTGTTGAAGCCTTCAAGCGCAAGCGGCTTGAACACCCGGTCGAAGCGATATCGATAGGCCTTGCGGTCTGCCTCAGTCGGGCAGACCTTCACCAGCACTTCCCAATATTCATAGGTGTCGTCGGTGATCGGCACATACCATTCATACTGGACTATATGTTCTTCCGGCCAATTTTCCACCAGCAGAACGCCGGGCAAGACCACGGATGTCCGGTAGAAGCGACTGTTCAGGCCTTCAACCTTGACGTCGAGTGCCTTGTTTTCAAGGATAGGCTCCCAGCGATCGGTGAACAGCCACTGCATCAGGCCCTTGGGTCCGTCCTCGTCCTCTATCAGGGTGATGCAATCGTCGCTGACCGGTCGAATGCCGAGCGGCAGCACCCAATTATAGGCTTGCACGATCGTATTGTCCTGATGGACGAGAATATGCGCATTATCGAATCCGTTCTCGCACGCAATCCGCCAGTTGCTCTCCCCCGTGCGGTGCATGCCAAGGCAGACGGCATTGTCATCAAGCAGGCTCGGCGGTGTCGGCCAGAGCGGATGGGGAAATCGTTCGCTGTTTTCGGGGAAGCGGACCGGCAAGTCATGCGATAACGGCGGTACGTCCTCATCGGGATAGTCATCATCCCGCACAAAGACAAAGATCATGCCGTTTACTTCATGCACCGGATAAGTGGTGATGCCGGTCGTGCCGATAAGCGGATCATCAGGGTTGCCGACGATGGTTTTGAGTGCGCCATCGTTCAGGCTATAGGTAAAGCCGTGATACCAGCAGGTGATCGTTTCCTTGTTGAAGCACATTGGCTTGGCTGAAAGGCGCACGCCGCGGTGCAGGCACTGATCCTTCAGCGCAAAAATCTTCCCATCCACGCGGCGCAGCACGATCTGCTTGCCGCAAATCTGGATGCCCTCGACCTGATCCTCGACCAATTCCTTGCTGAACAACGCGGGATACCAATGGTTGACAAAGCCCCAGGCGGCATCCTTGTAAGGCTGGTACTGGCTTTGCGTCCGTGCATCATTGGTGCGTTTGTCGCTCACCGTGTTGAGGCGACTGTCGCCCTTGGCGCGGCGGACGGGAGTGGCTTCGTTCATTGTGCTCTCCTGTGCGGTTTCGATTCAACGACGCATGAAAGCGCCAACAACCTCGTCATGCTCTTCGGGCCGTTCCCATTGCGGCCAGTGCGCGCAGCCGCGCATGATGTGCTTTTGGGCACCTGGAATAATCGCTTCCAGACGGTCAGCGGCGTCTTCTCCGTGGATCGGATTCTTGTCCGTCCAAAGCACCAGCGCGGGGCAACTGATCTTGCGAATATCGTCTTCCTGCCAATAGAATTCGGCAATATTGGGCCGGAACAAGTGCTCATAATATTCGAGCAGCGCCTCGCGGGTCTCGGGAATTGTCCAGAGCGCACGTCTCAGGTCAATCAGCTCTTCGGTTACTCCGCCAAGCGGCATCAACCACTCAAGCCGCTTCCGAAGGGTTTCGTAGGTGGGGTTGGTCAGGGCATCGACAGACACTTTCCTCAGCGTTTCAAGATCGCTGTCGCCCTGATGCACAACGGCAGGGTCAAGTTGCATCCCCCAGGTGGTGTTGAGGATCACCTTCGATGTTCGATCAGGATGATTGATCGCCATATCAAAGGCAACCCAACCGCCCAGAGACTCGCCTTCCACAGCGGCTTTCTCGATGCCCAGATGGTCCATCAAAGTGAGCAGTTGGTCGGTGAACTGCGTGAGCCAATGGTCCGTCGTGCCGGGATCACTCTTGGAAAAATTCGGCCGCGACGACATCCCGTGCCAGATAAAGTCGATGGCATAGGGCTGACAGGACGCCGACAGGGTGTTGAGATTGCGCGAATAGGTTTCGGCATGTCCCCCGCCGCCGTGCAGCAGGAACAGCGGCTCCCCGACGCCTGGAGCGGAGATACAGCGCGTACGATATTTCCCGGTATCGATGAAGCGCGTTTCAGTACCGAGCAGATCAAGGTGAATCGACGACATAAATCCTCCATTTTGTTCTTGCGGAGCGGTTTGACCATCCTCTTCCGGGCAGAGGATCGATTCGCGCTTTGGTTCCAAACCGTGTTGGCAGCATTATGATCGATTTTCAATTGATTTTCGATCAACGATGGAAAAAACCTAAGGTTGACATAGGTTGAGGCGGCCCGCAATATATTTTATGCTTAAAGCATTTACCCCGATTGGATTGGGAAAGGGCAGATAATGGCAGCGGTCGAAAACAGGATGTTACGGAAAAATCACTTCAAGCTGGGCACCTTCTCCACCAATTGCTCCAGCGGAATGTCCGTAACCAGTATCCCCGAACGCTGGGACGCCAGCTGGGACAGCAACCTCGAACTCGCAGGATTGCTCGACGATGCTGGAATTGACTTCATGCTGCCGATTGCGCGCTGGATCGGTTACGGCGGAGAAACCAATTTTCACGGCCACGTGCTGGAAACCGTAACCTGGGCTGCCGGGTTGCTGGCTGCGACCAGGCGAATCTCGGTGATCGCCACCATCCATACGGCAGCCAACCACCCTGTCGTTGTCGCCAAGCAGATCGCAACGCTCGACCAGATCGGACGTGGGCGCGGCGGCCTCAACATTGTCGCGGGCTGGAACAAGCCCGAGTATGAAGCGCTTGGACTGACGCTGCCCGACGATCACGAAACCCGCTACGCCTATGCGCAGGAATGGTTCGACATTGTGCAGGCGCTGTGGTCACGCAAGGGCGCGTTCGACATGAAGACCCCGCATTTCGACCTGAAGGGCGTTGAATCGGAGCCCAAGCCGGTCAATCCGCGGCTCCCGATCCTCAACGCTGCGGGCTCCGGGCTTGGACGTCAATTTGCCACCAGGAATGCCGACTTCCTTTTTACATCCGTGATTGATTTTGATCGTTCGCGTGAAGAAATCGCCGAAATCAAGGCGCAGGCCGTTGCCGGCGGTCGCGACGTGGATGTGCTGACCTTCTCACACATCGTTTGCCGACCCACCGAACAGGAGGCGAAGGACTATTTACAGTATTTTGCGCAGGACAATGCCGATTGGGTGGCGGTGGATAATCTGATCCGCCTCCAGTTTGCCCATGCGCAAAGCTTCCCGCATGATTTGCTGGCCCTGATCCGGGATCGATTTGCGATGGGACATGGCGGCGTGCCAATGATCGGAACACCGGAGCAAGTGGCCGACAATTTATGTGAACTGCATGCCGTCGGCTTAGGTGGCACCACGCTATCGTTCGTCGACTACACGAAGGAGTTCCCGTATTTCAGGGACAATGTACTGCCTATCCTTGAAGCGCGTGGCATCCGCCAGCCGGGGTAAACGGTGCGATCAACCCGCCGTGTCATCGGATCGGGCGGGCGGTTCATAATAATAGTCCATCCTGCTCCGCAGATCAGGCGGGATAGGCACCGAACCTTTGGCGCTCGAGTCCGTGAAAAGCAGGGTCTGGCGCACGCGCATCCGTTCCTCACCGTGGCACGTTACCACCATGCGCAGATCGAACGAGCTGGTGCCGAAACGCTCGACCGTCACGGCAAAGGTCAGCCTGTCGCCCATCACGGATCGACCGGTGAAATCAACGTCGAAATGAACGGTTGGCGTTGCGAGATTGCGGTGGAACAGCAACCCGGCAAAGCTGGTGCCGATAGCGTCTTCAAACCAATCTTCCACCACGCCGTTGATCATTTCGAAATAGCGGGCGTGAAAGACAATGCCAGCCGGATCGCAATGCGCAAACCGAACGAGAACTTCGCGTTGATAGGCGGGCATTAGCTGGCTCCCTGCCCGCTGAGGAGCTGGCGGGCTATCACCAGCTTTTGAACTTCCGATGCACCTTCGTAAATGCGCAAGGGGCGGATTTCCCGGTACAGCGCTTCAACCGGCGTTCCGCACACAACGCCAAGCCCGCCAAACATCTGCAAAGCCTTATCGATCACCGACTGCGCATGATCGGTCGCAAACAGCTTGGCCATCGCGGCTTCGCGCGTAACGCGCCCCTTCTTGACGTCTTTTGTCCAGGCCGCGCGATAGACGAGCAGCGCGGACGCATCGATATCCACCGCCATTTCAGCCAGCTGCGCCTGCGCGATAGGCAAGTCGGCCAGTGTCGCGCCGAAGAGCTGGCGACTTGTAATGCGCATAAGCGCTTCATCCAGCGCCCGACGGGCGAAGCCAAGAGCGGCCGCACCAACCGTTGCGCGGAAGATGTCGAGATTGGCCATTGCCTGACGAAAGCCGGCACCCGCTTCACCCACCAGATTGCACTTGGGCACATTCATGTTTGCAAACCGCAGTGTGGCAAGCGGATGAGGCGCCATGACGTTGATCCGCTCGGCAATCTCAAGGCCTGGCGTATCGGCATCGATCACAATCGCACTCAGCCC
>JANONQ010000107.1:0-3285 GCA_031420935.1 Novosphingobium sp.
GCGGAAGCCATGCGCCATATCGAAAGCGATGCCCTGATCGACTTGTTGGTAAGCGATGTCGGATTGCCTGGGGGCATGAACGGCCGCCAGCTCGCCGAGGCCGCCCGCTGCCTGCGGCCAGACCTGAAAGTGCTATTTATCACCGGCTATGCCGACAAGGCGGTGCTGGAAGATATCGCATCGCTGGCGGGCACTGATGTCATGCTCAAACCGTTCGATATCGACAAGCTGGTACTGAAGGTCGGGGCGATGATCGGACCTAAGCCCCAAGCTTGAGTCCTGGTGGGGCGTTAAAGCCCATTGCCTGAACCGGCGAAGCGGAAGACCGCGCGTCGGCTATTACGATTTGCAGGCTGATGGCGATGCAGTGTTGGGCACGTAAGAAGGGCATGTTCGGCTCGTCCAATTTGTCGGCGGCGCGCATCTGACCCTCAAGAGCTTGTGAAGGCGCCGCAGAGCACCTAATAGACGGCGATGCCCGGACAAATTCTAGACAACCAAGGGAAGGGCGAAGCCGGCTGGCATTGGCCTTCCGTTCATCCCGAAGGCCGAAAATTCGCCCTTATCGTCGCCGCAGTAAGCGCGCTCGCCGCTTTTTTTGCGTGGGAGACTATCGCCTGGCCGCTGGCCGTTCTGGTCCTCGCCGTATTGGCGTTTTTTCGCGATCCGCAACGGGTTACGCCGCAGAACGAACGCTTTGTCGTGTCTCCGGCGGATGGCCTCATCACCCTGATCCGCAAAATGCCGCCGCCGCGCGAAATGTCGATCGATGACGGCAGCGGATCGAGCGGCCTTGGGGAGGCGCCGGTGACGCGCATCTCGATTTTTATGAGCGTGTTCGACGTCCACATCAATCGCGCGCCGATCGGCGGGACAGTGCGGCGGGTGATCTATATCCCGGGCCGGTTCCTCAACGCCGATCTCGACAAGGCAAGCGAGGAGAACGAGCGTCAGCATATTCTCATCGACCGGGGCAACGGCATCGCCATCGGCATCACCCAGATCGCTGGTCTGGTGGCGCGGCGGATTGTGCCGTTTGTCAAGCCGGGCGATATTCTTGCCGCTGGCCAGCGGGTCGGGCTGATCCGCTTCGGTAGCCGGGTCGATGTCTTTCTGCCGGCCGGGACCGAGCCGCGTGTGGTGCTGGGCCAGAAAGTCATTGCTGGTGAAACCGTGCTGGCCGAACTCGGGCAGTGCGCGTTGCTCGAGGGTGTCAGCCAGTGAGCGAAGGGCGCGCCCCGCTGCGTGCCCGCCGGTTGCCGGCTGGCCTGACGCTGCGGGCGCTGGCGCCCAATGCGATCACAGCGGCAGCGCTCTGTGTCGGGCTCACCGGAATCCGCTTCGCGATCGGCGGTGAGATTGAAAAGGCCGTCATCGCCGTCATTTTCGCCGGCATGCTTGATGGTATCGACGGCCGCATCGCCCGGTTGCTGAACGCGCAATCGCGCTTTGGCGCCGAACTGGACAGCCTGGCCGATTCGATATCGTTCGGCGTCGCACCGGCGCTGATCATTTATTTGTGGACCTTGCAAAGCCTGCCGCGCCTCGGCTGGTTTGCCGCGCTCGCCTTCGCTATCTGCTGCGTGCTGCGGCTTGCGCGATTTAACGCACGCATCGATCTGCCGGATGAACCGCACAAATCCGCGGGGTTCCTCACCGGTGTTCCGGCACCAGTCGGCGCAGGGCTCGCTTTCCTTCCAGTTTATCTATGGATGGCCAGCGGCCGGGAAGAATTTGCCGAGCCGATCTTGGTCGGCGGCTGGCTGGTGTTGATCGCGTTCCTGATGATTTCCAGCCTGCCGACTTTGAGCTGGGGCAGATTACGTCCGCGCCGGCGCATTCGGCTTGAAGTCATTGCGCTGACCGGGCTGGTGGTAGCAGCTCTGTTGACCGAGCCTTGGTTCACGCTTGTGGCAATTTGCGCGGTCTACCTTCTGATGCTTCCCGTAGCGATTGTCAGCTATGCACGGTTCAAACGGCAGCGCGCAGCGCGGATTGGCCAGCCGGTTGTGCCGGGCGAGGCGAGCCCTCCATAAGCCGCGCAGGAGACGGCGGTAAACGAGACGGTTCGGTTATGCTCCATCGGCATTGAAAGGCAGCGCCGCCGCGCTTGACCCGAGCCTGCAGTGCCAGCGCCTTGCGACCGTAGCACGAGTAAGCATCAAAGATTGCGGCCAAGGAAAAGGTCGCTATCGCGATGAAAAACACGGGAAGCAGAATTGCAGACACGAAGATTCCTTTCAGTTTCTTTTTTATGTGCACGACTCAGTGGAAAAGCCCTGTATTCTCGAGTGCATAACGCGCTCATCGACCGTTAAGTTCCCGTTTTCTACCGTATAAGTCCATATGTTCACGATATGTTCTAACCTGTCAAGGCAATTTGAGGCAGGCGGTTTCCTTAGCGCGTCAAATCGACACTGGATTTTGATCAAAAGGCCCGGTAAGGGCGCATTCGCCCGCGAATCGCTATGAGATTTTTGGGTAAATTCACATGGGAAGCACTCACATCCCGGTGCCGTAGCAACTGGCCAAGAGTTACTCGTGGTCCGCTGCGGTTCCCGCTTCCCAGAGGCTGGCTTCGATCCGAGGCCGAACCGGAAAGGAATTACTTATGGCGGCTTCCACCGTCACCATGCAGCAATTGATCGAGGCTGGCGCGCATTTCGGCCATCAGACCCACCGCTGGAACCCGCGGATGAAGCCGTATATCTTCGGCGCGCGCAACGGGGTTCACATTCTCGACCTCTCGCAGACTGTTCCGCTGTTCGCACGTGCGCTCGATTTTGTCTCGGCGGCGGTGCAGAACGGCGGCAAGGTGCTGTTCGTCGGTACCAAGCGCCAGGCGCAGCAGCCGATCGCCGAAGCCGCACGCGCCTGCGGCCAGCATTTCGTCAACCACCGCTGGCTGGGGGGCATGCTCACCAACTGGAAAACCATTTCCGGCTCGATCAAGCGGCTCAAGACGCTTGAGGAGCAGTTGTCGGGTGACACCACGGGCCTGACCAAGAAGGAAGTTCTCCAGCTGACGCGGGAGCGCGACAAGCTTGAGTTGTCGCTGGGCGGCATCCGCGACATGGGCGGCATCCCCGACGTGATGTTCGTGATCGACGCCAACAAGGAAGAGCTGGCGATCAAGGAAGCCAACGTGCTCGGCATCCCGGTCGTCGCCATACTCGATTCGAACGTCGATCCCTCGGGCATCGCCTTTCCGGTGCCAGCCAACGACGACGCCAGCCGCGCCATCCGCCTCTATTGCGATGCGATTGGCAAAGCGGCGACCAAGGG
>JANONQ010000108.1:0-3395 GCA_031420935.1 Novosphingobium sp.
GACTTGACAGGCCCCCGGACTTGACAGGCCAAGGTCAGGCCAGGTTGAGCCAGACGGTCTTGTTGTAGAGATATTCCTCGACATGCCGGCGGCCGCCCTTGGCACCATAACCGCTCATCCGATAGCCTTCGGAGGGGATCGCCGGCTCGGTCGCCCCGTAGCAATTGACCCACATCATGCCGGTGCGGACATCCCGCGCCACGCGGGTGGCGGTGCCGACGTCACGCGTCCAAACCGCACCGCCCAGCCCGTACTGGGTGTCGTTGGCAATGCGGATCGCCTCTTCCTCGGTGTCGAAGGGGATGACCGAAGCGACCGGACCGAATATCTCCTCACGTGCCGCGCGCATATCGTTGTTCATGCCCGAAAGCACGGTGGGAGGCACGAAATACCCCCCTGCCAGATCTCCGCCGAGCCGCTCGCCGCCGGACAGGATCTGCGCCCCCTCGGCACGCGCGAGGTCGAAGTAGCGCGACACGGTTTCAAGCTGCCGTCGCGACACGAGCGGCCCGATCTGGGTCTCGGGGTCCATGCCGTCGCCTACCCTGAGCGTCTTGCTGAAGGCAGCAAGGCGCTCGGCAAATTCCTTGGCGATCGGCCTCTGCACGAGCAGACGGGTGCCAGCGTAGCAGATTTGACCGCTGTTGTTGAAACAGCCCATGGCCGCGCCTGGCACCGCTCGATCCAGATCGGCGTCGGCAAAGATAATATCGGCGGATTTTCCGCCCAATTCGACCGCTACACGTTTCATGTTTCCGGCCGAAGCTTCGATGATCTTGCGACCGGTCGCGGTCGATCCGGTAAAGGCGATCTTGTCCACGCCCGGATGGGCCGCGAGCCGTGCCCCGACCGTCGAGCCCATGCCCGTGACAACGTTGATGACGCCGTCGGGCAGGCCAGCTTCCTGCATGATTTCCGCGAAGCGCAGCACGCCAAGCGAGGCATCCTCGGCCGGTTTGAGCACGAGGGTGCACCCGGTCGCCAGGGTGGGACAGATGCTCCAGAGCTGCGAAATCACCGGACCGTTCCAGGGAATGATCCCTCCAACAACCCCGATGGGTGCGCGCAGCACATAAGTGAACATGTCACCGGGGAAGGAATTGTGCGGTGTCTCCCCAGACAAAGCAACCGACTGGCCCGCGTAGTATCGCAGCGCCTGAACGATCCAGCGCTTGTAGGTGCGGGTCCGTGCGATCGGAGCCCCCATGTCGAGCGTCTCGAGGACGCACAGGTCGTCGAAATGGCGTTCGACCGCGTCGGCGATGGACAGCATGAGGGCCTGCCGGTCGAAGGGCTTGAAACGGCTCCAAGGGCCCTCGAAGGCTGCGCGCGCAGCGTCAACCGCCAGGTCGACATCTGCCTCGGTGCCCTCGGCGATCTGCGCGATGACCTTGCCGGTCGCAGGATTTACGCTGTCAAACGTCTTGCCCGACAGCGCCTCGACCCACTGGCCGCCGATCAGCATCCGCTTCGGCTTGCCATCGAGGAAGGGGTGGTTCGTCGCGCTCATGCCAGTTGCATCTCCGGTTCGATCGGCCCGTCCGACTGGGCCACTTCGGCGCAGACTTGCACATGGCAACCTGGGCAGCAATAGCGGCGCAGCACCCAGTTTTCGTCGACGTAGAAGGCCGGGTCCTCTGCCGATGGAATGGTGGTTATCGGTGCCTCGTCCATCAGCGCGGCCTGCTTGTAGTTGCCGCCGTGACCGCAATAGCGGTGCCCGCAGCGCGAGCACGCCAGCACCCGCTCGCTGCCATGGTCAGCCGTGACGATAGTTTCATGGACCGAACGTGGCGGCTCTCCGGTCGCCGGTTTGGATGGACCGTCCTGCTTGGCAACACCCGGTCGCCATGATGCGCGTTCGGCGAGCTGGGCTTTCCGCAGGTCAGCCGTGGCCGACGCGTCAACCCGCCCCGCCGAAGTCAGTTTCACCCCATAGATCGACTGTGCAGCGTGGTTCGAAACGTAACCCAATTCAACGTCGCGGGCGACCAGCTCGGCATCGCGTTCCAGCGGATCGCCATAGCCACCGCCTCCGCCGATGCGGATTTCCAACATGTCACCGTTGTGCAGGCCCGCGCCATTTGACTTCGCCCGCATCGGCTCTGTCCGCCCGGCCTTCAGGTCAAAGATGCTGGCGGGCACTTCGCCCCTTGCCATCCGTTCAAGCAGGTCGGTTTCGCTTCGGATCAGGTAATGCCCGGCCGGTGAAGGCAGGCCACCGAACAGACCTGGCGTATTCTGGGTAGAGACACTCTGGCCGCCCGAGTTGGTGACGAGCGTCATCGATTTCGAGCGATAGGGCGTGATCCCGGACCGTATGCCATTGCCGCCACGCCATTTGCCTGCGCCCCCGCCGTCACAATCCTCATTCCGGTAAAGGTACAGGATCGGGTACCATTGCTCGACCAGCTCGACGTTCAATACCATCGACAAGGGGCTGTAGCTCGGACCGCTGGTATCGATCCCGTCGCCGAACGTCCGTGCGCCGGAACCACCACCAAAGGAGTCAAGAATGGCCTGTCCAAAGTAATTGCCCCGGTCGTCATGACCGATCAGCACTGGCGACAGATAGTCCGCACAGGGCGCGACGAGGTCCCCGCGCATTTCCGGATCGCAAGCCATCATCCTCGAGAGAACCGCCTGTGCCGCGTTCATCATGGCGATAACCTGCATAATCCCGCCGCTCACCGCCGTGGGATAGTCGACGCAGGTCATCAGGCCGGGAGTCGGCTCGAAATCGATTTGCCTTTCGCTGCCGCCATAGGCGAACAACTGCTCGAACAGCATCGAAATGGAGATGATGCCGGTGATCGAGCCCGACCATGAAGTGAAGGGAATGCCGTTGACGCCTGGGGTCTGCCTGTCCGATCCCTCGTTGTCGGCCTTGATGCGGTCGCCCACCTTGGTGATGTTCAATTGGGTGCGCTGCGTCGTGCGGTCGCCAGGCAGCGCCTCGTCGATATAGCGGATTTCCGACCAGGTCCCGTCGGGAATCCTCAACAGCTTCTCCCGGAAATTTTCCTGCGCCTCATCGAGCATGCGGCGCATCGCGGCCTTGACGGCACCTGCCCCATAGCGCTTGGTCATGCTGACGATCTGATCGCGGGCGAACACCACGCCGGCAATCTGCGCCCTGAGGTCAAGCGCGACAAGATCGGGCATGCGCGACTGGCGAATATACAGCGCCTCCATGTCGGGGCGCAGATGGCCGCGTTCGACCATCTTGAACGGCGGCAGCACGATTGGGTCGAAATAGACGTCCTCGGCATTCTGCGGCCAGCCGCCGGGAACGACACCGCCCAGGTCATACTGATGGCCGGCGTTGGCCACCCAGCCAAACAACTTGCCATCAATATGGATCGGCGCGGCGAACAGCACATCCATCTGGTGGG
>JANONQ010000109.1:0-1979 GCA_031420935.1 Novosphingobium sp.
CTTCACCCCGCTGATGACGCTCTACCTCACCGACGCGACCGACCCGGACGATCTCGCCGCCGGTTACGCGCTCGGCGTGCTGACTGCGGCCAAGCTCTACCCCGCCAATGCGACGACCAATTCCGCAGCTGGCGTGAGCGATATCCGCGCGATCTATCCGGTGCTGGAGCGCATGCAGGAGATCGGCATGCCGCTGCTGGTTCACGGCGAGGTGACCGATTCGGCAATCGACATCTTCGACCGCGAGGCGGTGTTCATCGAGCGGGTGATGATGCCCACCTTGCGCGATTTCCCGGCCCTGCGCGTGGTGTTCGAACACATCACCACCAGCGAGGCTGCCGCCTTCGTCGAGGCTTCGGGCGACAATGTCGCGGCGACGATCACCCCGCACCATCTGCAGATCAACCGCAATGCGATGTTCGCCGGCGGCATCCGCCCGCATGCCTATTGCCTGCCGATCGCCAAGCGCGAGGTGCACCGGCTGGCGCTGCGCAAGGCGGCGACCTCGGGCTCGCCCAAATTCTTCCTCGGTACTGATTCGGCGCCGCACGACATAAGCGCCAAGGAAACCGCCTGCGGCTGCGCCGGCATCTTCAACGCCCCCCATGCGCTCGAAGCCTATGCCATGGTGTTCGATGAGCAAGGCGCGCTGGACCGGCTGGAAAGCTTCGCCAGCGAATTCGGCCCGCAGTTTTATGGCCTGCCGCTCAACGAAGCGCGGGTGGCGCTCGAACGGCGCGACTGCACGGTGCCGGAGCGGATCGCGGCGGGCGGCGGCGAGGTCGTGCCGTGGATGGCGGGTGAGGTTTTGCCCTGGAGTTATATGGGATTGGAGCAATAGCTAATTGGGTGGAAGCTTACCCTTCCGGCCGCATCAGCTCCCGCACGAAGCCGATCAGCCCGGTCTGCCGGGCGCGGCGCAGGCGTTCGGCGGCGAGGATCTGCACCACCCGGGCAAAGCACGCCTCGATATCGTCGTTGACCAGCACGTAGTCGTAGCCGTCCCAGTGGCTGATTTCGGCCTGGGCGCGCTCCATCCGGGCGGCGATGACCGCAGCGCTGTCAGTGCCGCGCGAGGTCAGCCGGCGGCGCAGTTCGCCAAGACCCGGCGGCAGCAGGAAAACGCGCACGACATCGCTGCCAGCGCGCTGGTAGAGCTGCTGCGTGCCCTGCCAATCGATATCGAAGAGAAAATCCTGGCCCTGATCCAGCCCCTCGGCGATCGCTGCGCGCGGCGTACCATAGCTGTTGCCGAAAACCTGCGCCCATTCGAGGAAATCGTCCTTTGCCGCCATGGCGTCGAACTGGGATTGCTCCCGGAAGTGATAGTCGCTGCCTTCGACCTCGCCGGGCCGCATCGGCCGGGTGGTAACCGAAACCGACATGCGAATTTCCGCATCATGCTTCAGCAGGCGGCGCGATATCGTCGTTTTTCCGGCCCCAGAGGGCGAGGAAAGCACGAACATCAGCCCCCGGCGAGACGAGTTTGCGGTGATTGCCTCAGCGGGTTGGGGCGGCGTTGCCATGGCCGCAGATGCGCAGACACGGCGCGCAAATCAAGCGGATTCAGGCTTGCTCGTTTCGCGCGCGTTCAACCTGGTCCGCCACCGCCTGATCGCCTTCCGCCTTGGCCTGGCCGCGCGACTTGCGCCGGTCGAACAGGCTCTTGGCCAGCATCCCCCCGCCGATCAGCAACGCGCCGGGGACCGAGCGGGTGGCGAGGCGCGCCAATGCCGTGCTCACCAGCGTCTGCGCCATCGAGCGGCCCTTGACGATGTCCCGCGCTGTACCCTTGCTGTATTTGACGCCGAGCAGCGTGCGCTCGACCGCATGGCGCAGCAACTGACCGCCGCTGCGCAGGGCAATATCGGCGATCACAATGTTGGTCATCGGATTGGGGCTGGGTGCGGGCGCTTCCTTTACCGCCTGGGTCACCTTGTCCGCGCTCTTGCGTAAGCCACTCTTCGCCATGCTACCCT
>JANONQ010000110.1:0-8450 GCA_031420935.1 Novosphingobium sp.
CGAGGATACGACCTTCAGCCGCGACAAGTCCCAGCGGTCCGGATCGAGGTCGAGCGCGTCCACTATCGGGCGACAGAATGCATCTCCGACGATGCACAGGTCAGTAACCCCCTCTTGTGCGATCGTATCGAGCAAGTGCGCGACGTCGAACGACTGTCCAGGCAGCGTCACGATAGTACCGCCGCGATTCAGGATTGTGGCAGCGAAGACGAAACCGGTGCCGTGCATCAGCGGCGCCGCCGGCAGCCCGACGGGCGGCGTGGAATCTGCCAGCCGGCGCCGGATATGCTCGAAGTTGGCCTCCTCAGGGTCACCCGTGGTGTTCGACGCGAGGAACATGTCGTGCTGGCGCCACATCACCCCTCGCGGCAGCCCGGTAGTGCCGCCAGTATAGATCAGGATCTGGTCGTCACCGCTGCGCCCGTCGGGTGACTTCGTCCGGCCCGTTGCCGACCTCGCGGCCTGTTCGTAGGAATCCGCCCAAGCGGGGCAGGGGCCTGCGCCATCCTCAACGCAGACCCATGCCAGAACGGCGGGGCAGCGCGACCGCACCGCCTCGGCCTGAGGCGCGAAGGCGGCATGAAAGATAACTGCGGCGGCATCGGCGTTAGTCCATAGCTGGATAAGTTCGTCGCCCGTGTAACGATAGTTCGTGTTCACTGGCACCAGCCCGGCTTTGAAAGCCGCAAAAGCGCTTTCCATATAGGCGGGCGCATTGTGCAGGTATAGCGCAACCTTGTCTTGCCGCTGCAGTCCTGCATCCAGCAGCGCTTGCGCGACACCATCGGCGCGGGAGTCGAAATCGCGCCAGGACAGCCGCTGCTCGCCATGGATCAGCGCGGTTTTTTGCGAAATCTCGTCAGCGACCGTCTCCCACACATCGGCGAAGGTCCACTCAGCCGCCTTGCGGGGATCGGATATGGCACCATTGGTTACATTCATATGCTGCGCCTCTCCACCCAGCTTGACCGTGTTGTCTTATGGTCCTACAATAGGATCTTCACAGATACTAGAGGGTGAGAATGATTGAACCGGGCGTAACCTCACTCGCCTCGGGAAGCGGCCTTACGCCGCTCTCAGGGGTTCGGATCGTCGATTTTTCGACAAATATGGCAGGGCCCTTTGCCACGATGATCCTGGCACAGCTTGGCGCCGACGTGATCAAGGTCGAATCACCGGGGGGCGACGATGCGCGGCATTGGCCGCCAGCGGTCGACGGTATCGGCGTGGTGCATCGTCACATGAACGCCGGAAAGCGCGGCATGGTGCTGGATCTGACCACCGACGCTGGACGCCGTGCTGCATTGGCGCTGGCTGCACGATCCGACGTGCTGCTGCAAAGCATGCGGCCAGGCGTCGCAGAACGACTGGGCATCGGCGAGGAGGCGATTCGCGCGGAAAACCCCGACATTCTCTATTATGCCCTCAACGCATTCGGGGCCGGACCAGTCGGGCGCGATCTGCCAGGCTATGATCCGTTGGTCCAGGCCTTCAGCGGCATCATGCAGATGAACGGGCACGACGGCGCACCGCCAATCCGATGTGCGCCATCGGTCGTCGATCTGGGTACCGGACAGTGGATTGCGATGGGCGTCCTCGCCTGCATGCTGGCGAGGCAGCGCGGCCAAGTGGTTCACAGTATGGAGACGGCGCTGATCGATACGGCATTCAGCATGATCCCTTACCAGGCCACGACCGCGCTTATGACAGGCGCGCGCCCGAAGCGGGCCGGTTCGGGCAACCCGATCGCGGCACCCTACGAAGTGTACAGCGCGCGTGACGGCGATCTGATGATCGCGGCGCCGAATCAGAGGTTGTGGGAACGGGTAGCGGCCGTGCTGGGTGCAGAGCATCTCATTGCCGATGCGCGCTTCGTGACCGTCGCCGACCGAACCCAAAACAATGAAGAGCTGACGAAGGAGATCGTGACGGTGCTGAGCGGCGACACCATTGATACCTGGGTGCAACGGTTCCGGGCCGCCGGTGTGCCGGTCACGCCGGTCGCCGGGTTGGACCAGTCGGTCCGCACCGAGGCGGTTGCGGAGCGGCAGACCTTCGTCGAACTGGATGGCGTGCCGCACGTACGCCTGCCGTGGGTCGCGGACGGAAATCCGGTTCCGTGGGCTCGCCCTGCACCAAGGCTGGGCGAACATACTGCGGAAGTTCTGCGTGAGATCGGATTCGCGGAGAATGAGATCGAGAAGATGGTTCATGACTGTGCTGTCGCAAACGGTGCGAAACAATGAGCGCCGCTGCCGATGTGCCCCTGCGGGTCGTAGAAGTCAGCACCGGCATCGCGGGTGCCTATAGCGGTTGGCTGTTGCAACAGATGGGCGCAGACGTTCTCTTGTTCGATGGCGGGGCGGGAGATGCATCTGCGGATCCGATCGCACTTGCGCGCGCCTATTATGCCGAGGGCAAGCGCGCAGTGTCGCCTGAGGCACTCGCGCAGGCGGTTGCCGACGCCGATCTGGTAATCACTGATGATGCGGACCGACTGGTTGCCCTGACCGGTCGCCCGATCGCGGAGTCCGCCGCGCGCCAGCCTCAAACGGTCTTTGGCGTCGCTTCGGTTTTTGGCCTCACCGGGCCACTCGCAGGAGAGCCAGCGGTCCCGCTTGACGCGCAGGCTCTGGCCGGCGTTTCTTGGGCGCTAGGCGAGAGCGGGCGCTCACCGCTGTCGATCCCGCCGGGCGTGCTGGACTGTCAGGCAGGTGCGCACTTGACGGCCGCCTGCCTCATGGCGCGCCTGTCGGGGGCTGGTCCGGACGGCGGGCGGATCGTCGATATCGCACTCAACGATATTCTTGCCCATTATGTCGGGGTCAATTGTCGTTTCTACATCCATCACGGCATGCAGTGGCGGCGGGAGGGACGGCGCGCTGCCCATTCCGGCGGCGCCTATCCTTTCGTCATCCTGCCCTGTGCCGATGGCGCGGTCTGCTTGTCGGGACGGACGCGCGCGGAATGGGAGCGCTTCGTCGAGGCTATGGGGTCGCCCGCCTGGGCACATGAGCCGCGCTACCAGAAGCTGCGCGCGATGGGACAGCAATATCCCGAAGAAGTCGATGCGCTGATCATGCCGTGGCTTCGTGAACGCACGAAAGCTGAGATCGAGGAGATTGCCGACCGCTTCCGCCTGACCATCGCTCCGTTGCGTGACCTGAAGGAAGTCCTGACCACATCGCAACTGGAGCATCGTGATTTCCTTCGCCCCTGGACTTTCAGTGGCCGGACACTGTTCGGTCCAAGTCTGCCGTTCCGCGTCGTCGAGGCCCGCAGTGAGTCACAGGGCCCTGACGTGGCGCAGCGGTTGCTTGCCCGTCGTGGAGCCAGGCGCGATCCCGCGGGACACCGCCCGCTTGCGGGCTTGCGCGTACTCGACCTGGGCTGGGTCTGGTCCGCACCGCAGGTTGGCAGCATGCTCGCGCAACTGGGTGCTGAAGTGATCAAGGTCGAACACCGGGCACGACCCGACAATGCCCGGCTTTCAGGCGTCATCATCCGCGATGGGCAGCGGATTGAGGGCGAGACGATGGACATGTCGCCGATGTTCCACCAGATCAACAAGGGCAAACTGGGCATCACGCTCAACCTCAAGGAACCCGCTGGAATCGAGGTGTTGAAACGGCTGGCATCGAACAGCGATGTCGTGTTGGAGAACATGTCGGCGGGTTCGGTGGAACGGTCCGGCATCGGATATGACACGTTGAGCGCTGACAACCCGCGCCTCGTCATGGTCGCAATGTCGGGTGCAGGGCAATTCGGCCCGGCGTCCGACATGCGGACCTATGCGCCGACCATGTCGAGCTTCGTCGGGCTCGAGTCGCTGGTCGGCTATCCCGGTGAGGCGCCGACCGGCGCGCTCAACTTCGCGATCGGTGATCCCAATGCAGCTGCGCACGCCTTGGTCGGTTTGTTTGCCGCGCTCGTGCGGCGCGAAGCCAGCGGGCGAGGATGCTATATCGATCTTTCCCAGACCGAGGCATTGTTCGCGACGCTGACACCCTATGCTTTGCAAGCCCAGGTGGAGGGCCATCAGCCGCTTCCTGTGGGCAACCAGCACCCGGCGATGGCTCCCCACGGCATCTACCCTGCCGAAGGGGACGACCGCTGGCTCTCGATCGCAGTGCGCGATGACCGCGACTGGACGGCGCTTTGCGCGCTGGCCTCGGTGCAAGACTGGGCGCGCGAGCAGCGGTTCGCAACGGTCGCGGGCCGGATCGACGACCGAGCGGAGCTGGATCGGATGCTTGCGGCGTGGACCGGCACTCAGGACCGTGACCTGCTGGTCGCCAGTTTGCGTGCCGCCGGGATACCGGCATCGCCTGTCAACGACATCGACGGGCTTTGGAATGACAGCCAGATCGCGGCGCGCGCCATGGCGGACATGGTAGACCTGCCCGGCCTTGGCCCCGAGGTATTGTTCCGCGCGCCGTGGAATGTCAGCGGGATCGACATCGCGATGGGAACGCGTGGGCCGATGATCGGCGAGCACAATGATCGCGTGATGCGGGGCATGCTCGGGCTGTCGGCAGAGGAATTCGAGAAGCTGAGTGCGGCGGGCGTTATCGCGTGAGGCATATCGACGATCGAACGCCGGTGCTGGTCGGCGTCGGCGTTGCAACGCAGAGGGAAGACGATCCAGCCCAGTCGATGGGCCCTGTTCCCCTAATGATCGTTGCTGCTCGGCGGGCCGGTGACGACTGTGGTGCGCCTGCCTTGCTGGGCGGCGTGGGCCGCATCTCCGTGCCCAAAGGCCGTTGGTCGCATAGCAACCCGGCGCACGTCGTTGCCGAGGCGATCGGGGCGGGCGCGGCGACAACCGTTCTGGCGCAGGTAGGCGTACTCCAGCAGTCGCTGATCGCGGACGCATGCCGGGCGATCGCTGACGGCGAGGTAAATGCTGCGCTGGTCGTTGGAGGCGATACAGGACATCGCATCTTGCGTTCGCGGATCGCCGGTCTCGATACACCGCCGCGCGAGGACGTCGGGTCTCCGGATGTGTGGCTCGCTGCCGCGGAGGAACTGCTACATGAAGCAGAACTGGCCGCTGGTCTCCGGATGCCAGTCGGGCAATATGCGATCATCGATAGCGCATTCCGCGCCCGGCACGACCGCTCGCTGCGGGACCATCGCGCGCAGATCGGACGCATTTACAGCCGCTTCAGCGAAATCGCTGCTGAAAATCCGCACGCATGGAATCGCGAGATTTTTCCCGTCGATGCAATTGCGCTGCCGTCAGAGCGCAACGCCTTGCAGGCTATGCCCTACACGAAGTTGATGTGCGCGTCATGGAACGTCGATCAGGCAGCGGCGCTGCTGTTGTGCTCGGTCAGCGCCGCGCGTGCAGCCGGCGTGGCGGAGGATCGCTTCGTCTATCCGTGGGCCAGCACCGAATCGAATTTCATGGCGCCCGTCTCTGCACGAGCTGAACTCCATGCCTGTGCTGGCGCTAAGCTGGCCGCGCGCGCGGCCTTGGATCCGTTCGGCCTCGATGCAGCGCAGGTCGATCTCATCGAACTGTACAGTTGCTTTCCGATCGCGGTGCTCTCGTTCGCCAGCGAACTGGGCTTGGACACTGAGCGTGCCCTGACGGTGACGGGCGGCATGCCGTTCGCCGGCGGCCCGTTCAACAACTATGTGCTGCAGGCCACTGCGCGAATGGCGGAGCTGCTGCGGAAGGGGGCAGGCAGCACCGGACTGGTGTCGTCGGTGTCTGGCCTGATGACCAAGCAGGGCTTTGGCTTGTGGGCCAGACGCCCGGCGCCAGGCGGAGCGATCATCGCCGACGTGTCGAGCGCGGTTGCTGCTGCCACGCCGCTGAAGCCGATCGTGAGCGACTACCACGGCCCGGGCCGTGTCGCTGGCTGGACCGTACTCCACGATGCCAAAAGGTCGCCGAGGGCGATCATCGTCGCCGATATCGACGGCGGCAGCCGGGTGGTCGCCGTATCTGACGATCCAGCGCTTGCCGCGCGACTGGAAAAAGATGACTTCGGCGGCGGTGCCGTAGTCATCCGCGGGGCCGGCTTCATCCCCGCGTGACACGTTTTCAGGCAGCATCTACCGGCTCGCGGCTGCGCAGTTCGAAGCCCTTGTAGCCGTTCTTGGCGATATCCGCACAAATCTCGGCATAGGAAGGCATGCCGCTCAAATAGGCGGTGAAGACGCGCGGCTTGCCTGGGATGTTCGAGTTCATGTACCAAGAGTCGACGGTCGGGAGCAACGTCTTGTCCGCTTCTTCAGCGACCATCTGCACCCAGTCCGATTCGGCGTCGGGCGTGGCCTCGATTTCGGTCGCACCCGTTTCGCGCATGCGGTTGATGACATCAGCGATCCAGTCCACGTTCTGCTCGATGCAAACCGGGAAGTTGGTCAGGATGCCCGGGCTGCCCGGACCTGTGATCATGAACAGGTTGGGGAAGCCCGCCGAGCAGAGGCCGAGAAAGGCGCGTGGCCCGTAATTCCATTTCTCGGCCAACGACTGGCCACCCTTGCCGTGCAAGTTCATTTTGATGATTGCGCCAGTAACCGTGTCAAAGCCGGTCGCAAACACGATGGCGTCGAGCTGGTAATGGTCCCCGTTTTCCAAGGTCAGGCCATCGGCCGTCACCTTCTGAATTGGGTTGGCCCGGATGCTCGCGATGGTGACGTTATCGCGGTTGAACGTCTCGTAATAATTGGTGTCGATCGGCGGCCGCTTGGTTCCCACCGGATGGTTGAAATCGCATAGGATATCCGCAACCGCCGGGTCGCTTACCGTGCCGCGGATCTTCGCGGCGATATAGTCGGCGACCGCGGCGTTGGCCTTTATGTCCACGACAATGTCGTTGTAGCTGGAAAACATGAAATGGAAGCCGCCGATTTTCCACAGCGCGTCGAGCTTGGCTTGGCGCTCTTCCGGCGAAACCGCGAGCGCCGAGGTCTGCGGAGGCTCGATTGACATGCCGATCGGCGAAGCCAGCGTCAGGCGCCGCAGTTCCTCGTAATTCTCGCTCTGCTCGCGCCGCATTTCGTCGGTCAGCTGGTGATTGCGCGCGGGCACGCTGTAATTTGCCGTACGCTGAAACACCGTGAGGTGGGCAGCCTCCTCGGCGATGAACGGCGTGCTCTGGATGCCGCTCGACCCGGTGCCGATCAGCCCGACCCGCTGCCCGGTGAAATCGACCTTCTCGTGCGGCCAAACCGCAGTGTGATAGACCTTGCCGGCGAACGTTTCGAGTCCCGGGATGTCCGGGCTGCTGGGCGTCGAGGTATTGCCTACGCCGGTAATCAGGAATTGGGCGCGCACCGTCTCACCGCGGTCGGTCTCGACCAGCCAGCTGTGCGTCGCTTCATCGAAATGGCCGGCGATCACGCGCGTGCGGAACTCGATGTCCTTCTTAAGGTCCAGCCGGTCGGCAACAAAATTCAGATACTCGAGGATTTCGGGCTGCGCCGGATAGCGGCAAGTCCATTGCCACTCTTTGCGGATCTCGTCAGAGAACGAGTAGCAGTAATAGTGGCTTTCCGAGTCGCAGCTCGCTCCGGGATAGCGATTCCAGTACCAGGTCCCGCCGACGTCATCCGCCGCATCGAAAACACGTGTGGTGTAACCCAGCTCACGCAGGCGATGGAGCATGTAGAGTCCGGAAAATCCGGCCCCGACGATAACCGCATCGACTTCGGTCAGGCGAACGGGCTGCGACTGCGTCATCGTGAACCTCCTTGTGCGGGCGGCGGCGTTGCTCACCCGGATAGACGGGATGCTTAGCCGCGGTGCGAGCGGCGTAATTCGGATGCCCCGCATGCAAGGAAGGGCAGAGTGCGGCTGGACAGCGGGCAGATCAATCGCACAGCGGCCATTGGCGTTTTTTTCGGCGTTCCCAAGGAACAAGCTCTCCTACCCCACGCCTCGTAGCGCGGCTGCAATCCGAACTATCCCTACTCTTTTAAAGAGTCAATTGTCCTACCGTAGAAGCGGTGTGTTGCTGTTTTATCACTGCCAGCGGCGCGCTTTAAAAAGCTACGGTCCTACAATTGACGAGTGGTATTTTTTATAGAATATGGAGCTTAATTACACCGAAGGGGAGAGAGTCATGAAAATGGGGAAGTGCCCATTCTATGGGGCCGGCATGATCGCATTGGCGGTTGGCCTCGTGTCTGTTGCCCCGGCGCAGGCACAAGACAATACGGCGGCTTCTGAGCCCGCGCCAGCGACCACACAGGCGGCGCGTGCCGATAACAATCTGCAGGACATCGTCGTTACTGCCAATAAGCGCGAACAGAACCTCAATGACGTCGGCCTTTCAGTGACCGCGATCGGTAGCGAAGCGCTCTCGGAGCGTCGGATTACATCGGTCCAGGATATCGCTGCCGCGGTGCCCGGCCTCAAGTTTGCCGAGAGCGGGACCAGCACTCCAATCTACACCTTGCGCGGCATCGGCTTCAACGAGGAAAGCCTCGGC
>JANONQ010000111.1:0-1657 GCA_031420935.1 Novosphingobium sp.
CGACAACCCGCCGCCCGACGACGGACTGGAAAAGGCGGGCGGCAGCGTCAAGCCGCACCGGCTCTACAACATCGGCAATCACAAGTCAGAACATCTGATGAAGGTGGTCGAAATTCTTGAAGCCGAATGCGGCCGCAAGGCGATCGTCGAATTCCTGCCGATGCAGCCCGGCGACGTGCGCCAGAGCTTCGCCGACATCACCGCCATCTCGCGCGACCTGGGCTTCGCGCCGACGACCAGTATCGATGTCGGTGTCCCCAACTTTGTGCGGTGGTACCGGGAGTATCACCGCCGCTGACACTTGCCGGGGGCCGCGCCATCCGCAATCAGGCCGCATGGCGATTCTCAGCGACAAATGGATCAGGCAGCAGGCGAGGGCGACCGGGATGATCGAGCCCTTCGTCGAAAGCCAGCGGCGGGAGGGCTGCATTTCCTACGGGCTGTCGTCCTACGGTTACGACGCGCGGGTGGCAGACGATTTCAAGATCTTCACCAACGTCAATTCCGCGATCGTCGATCCCAAGGATTTCGATCCGAACAGCTTCGTCGACCGCAAGACCGATGTCTGCATCATCCCGCCCAACAGCTTCGCGCTGGCCCGGACGGTCGAATATTTCCGCGTACCGCGCGATGTGCTGGTGATCTGTCTGGGAAAATCGACCTATGCGCGCTGCGGCATCATCGTCAACGTCACCCCGCTGGAGCCCGGCTGGGAAGGCCATGTCACGCTGGAGTTTTCCAACACCACGCCGCTGCCGGCGAAGATCTACGCCAACGAAGGCGCCTGTCAGTTCCTGTTCCTCCAGGGTAACGAGCCTTGCGAAACCAGCTACGCCGACCGGGCGGGCAAATACATGGGCCAGAGGGGCGTGACGCTGCCAAAGTTGTGATGCTGCCCGCGCCGGTCGCCTGGACGGAACTACACCGCGCCAATTCGGTTTAACACTGTAACCCGGCAGCAGCCGCCCCGCAGGAGAGTGCCATGGCCAGTTTTGCACTTGTGATCGGCCGGATTTTGATGGCGATCATTTTCATTGTTTCGGGCGTTAACAAGCTGCGGGATGCCGAGCAAGCCGGAGCGATGATCTCGGCGGCCGGCCTGCCCGCGCAGCTCGCCCTGCCTACCGGGATTTTCGAACTGGTGGCCGGCGCGTGTCTGGCAGTCGGCATCTTGTCCCGCATCGCGCCGCTGCTGCTGGCCGGCTTCACGCTCCTCACCATCCTGTATTTTCACGGTGAGGTCAGCGACCCGATGCAGGCCATCCAGGCGATGAAAAACCTCGCCATTATCGGCGGCTTGCTCGCGGTTTTCGCCGCCAGCCAGCAGCGGCGCAGTTACCGCGTGGTGGAAACCTCGCGGCTGCGGGACGAAGAGCTCGACCGGGCCGAGGATCGCGCGCATGCGGCGGAGTTGCGAGCCACCAGGGCAGACGGCGTGAGCGACCGGCTTGGGCCAGCCCCGATCCGTCAACCGTGGTACCGGCGCTGGTTCTGAACCCGTCAGACTGGCCAAACGACGCTTTCGCATCGCGCTAAAAAGGTTAGGCCCGCTCGCCGCCCTCAGTCGCTGGCAGCACTATCTTTGCAGCGGGCGGCGTTTCCGAACTGACCAGCAGCTTGTCGATCTTCAGCCCGTCCATGTCGACGACCTCAAAGC
>JANONQ010000112.1:0-2064 GCA_031420935.1 Novosphingobium sp.
GCGCCTTCCTGGATTCGGCACGCGATCGGCCAAACCTCAAGATCATCACCAACATAGCCGTAGATCGCATTCTCTTCGAAGAACGGCGGGCCGTCGGGGTCGATTGCCGCCAATCGGGTCAATCCATCCAGTACCGGGCAGAACGTGAAATCATCCTTTCCGCAGGAACATTAGAGTCACCGAAGCTGTTGCAACTATCGGGTATCGGGCCAGAGCCGCTGCTGAAGGAACTGGGCATACCCGTTGTCCAGAACAGCCCGGACGTGGGGGAGAACCTCCGCGAGCATCTGGTGTTCCGCATACAGTACAGGCTGAAAGGCGATCCCGGGCAAAATCGTGATCATATGGGATTGCGCTTGCTCATGCACACAGCCCGCTATTTCCTGACCAGGAAGGGCATCATGTCAGCACCGCCTTACGACGTCACTGGCTTCGTTCGGGTGCGGGAATCCGCCACCCGTCCCGACGCCCAGATTTTCATTGGCGGCGTATCGATGGATCTGGCCGCTGCGAAGGAGCAGTTCACCGTCAAGGTCAGCATGGAAAAGGAACCAGGCGCCTCCATCATCGGATATGGATTGCGGCCGCGGAGCAAAGGCCGCGTGCACATCACCTCCGCCGATCCGGCTGCCCCGCTCAGCATAAACGCAAATTATCTGACGGACCCGGTCGACCGCGAAGTGGCTGTCGGTATCGTGCGATATATGCGTGAATTGCTCGATCAACCCGCTGCGCGGGATGTCATCGACGGAGAAACCTTTCCCGGAACACATATAAAGTCCGACGAAGACATTCTCGAGGCATATCGAACGATGGGGGGTCCTGGATACCATGCAGTAGGTACATGCCGCATGGGAATGGATGAGGACAGTGTCGTGGATGAGCGCCTGCGGGTGCGCGGCGTAACCGGGCTGCGGGTGGCGGATGTCTCGATCTTCCCAACGATGGTTTCCGGTAACACCAACGGACCGGCGATGGTGGCCGGTTGGCGCGCCGCTGACATGATCATGGAAGACTCGCTCAAAAACGCCTTGCCATCTGCCTGATCTCCAGCACAACCCGGAGAATGTAGCGCTATCGCGCTTTGTCGATCCGGCGTTGACGAAGAGCATCGACAGCTTGAGCGACATCGTCCGTTTCGAACGACACTTCCTCAAATGCATGGGATAGGTCGAACTGGGGCCCGGCCGCCCGAAGCCACCCGTTGAAGGCATATTTGGTCCGGCGCAGCGCAGCGGCCGGCATCCGGGCGAGTTTTTCGGCCGCTTCCAGCGCCACCTGAGCAAGCTTTGCCCCTTCGACCGCAGCCGAGACCAGTCCGATCCGTTCAGCTTCTTCGCCGCTTAAAGGCATGTCCATCATCACATGATATTTTGCCTTCGCCAGACCGCATAGCAGGGGCCAAACCAGCACTGCATGATCGCCGGCAGCCAGGCCTATCCGGACATGGCCATCGATCAGGCGCGCGTCCTTGGCCACAATCGAAATATCTGCCAGCAGTCCGACCGCCAACCCCCCTCCCACAATCGAGCCCTGCATGGCGGAGACGATCGGCTTTCCGCAGTTGATCATGTTATACACCAGGCGCTGCGCCTCGCGCATGGTCCGACGGCGCTGATCGCGGTTCTCCAACATGCCGACCACCAGATCCAGTTCGCCGCCGACGCAGAAGTCGCTGCCCTCGCCGCAGACAAGGATTGAACGCACATCATCGTCCTCGTCGATAGCCAGCCAGATATCCGAAATCTGTCGATGAACGGCGTCGTTCATGGCATTTCTCTGTTCGGGCCGGTTGAAGGCGACTTTCAGCACACCGGGTGCCGCCCAATCGACCTTCAGCGCATCAAAGCGGCTGTAATTCTTGTTCACCGTTTACTGTCCTGCCTGAGTTTGCGCGCTTGCTCCAATCACAGCGTCATTATGAAGCGCCCTGATTTCCTCATCCGTGAAGTCCCAGTCTCGCAATACATCCCAAGTGTCGCTTCCGGGGACCGGAGGGGGCCGCCGCACCAGGGCCGGTGTGCGACTGAAGCGCGGCGCGGGCGCCGGTTGGGTCACGCCATC
>JANONQ010000113.1:0-4460 GCA_031420935.1 Novosphingobium sp.
CGTAAGCCCTTCGCGGGCATCAGCGGTTCCGGCGATGCGGGATAGGGCCTGGGCTTCGAGTTCGAGCTGGGCAGCCAGCGGTTGGTCCTCAACCGAGTTCAGCAGGCGGCGCATTTCGCCATAAGCCTTGGTCGGCCCGGCAGCGAGCTGGCGGGCGACGGCCTCAGCGCGTGCGGCAAGATTTTCCGGCGCCACCACCTCATCGGCCAAACCGGCCGCCAGTGCCGCACGCGCATCAAGTGTCTCGTTCATCATCAGGAAGCGCCGCGCGCGGGCGATGCCCATGCGGCGGGAATACATGATCGAGGATCCGGCATCGTTGCAAAAGCCGATGCCCGCATAGGCCGCGACGAAGCGCGCGCCTTCTTCGGCGATGACGATGTCCGACCCGGCCACTACCGCCGCCATGCCCCCGGCGCAGATACCGTGCACGGCGGTAACTATCGGCGCGTCCATTTGCTGCAAGCGGGCGATGCCCATGTGGAGGTCGACCGTCCAGCGCTTGATCATCAGCGGCAACTGGTCGAGATTTTGGACGAACATGGCGACATCGCCGCCGAAGCTGAAGGCTTTGCCTTCCGCCGTGATCAGCACTGCACGGATCGTATTGTCACAAGAAATCTCGTTCGCCACGGCGCAGAAATCCGAGCAGAACGTGCCGTCGATCGGGTTGCCCCGTTCCGCCTGGGTGAAAATGAGGCGGGCGAGCGCGCCGTCGCGTTCGAGCCGCATGGTGTCATAAGTCATCGCAGTGCCCCTCAGTCGATCAGCAGCACGGCCTTGATGCACTTGCCGTGGTGCGCATCGTCAATGGCCTGGTTGATGTCTTCAAGGCGGTATGTCTTCGAGAACTTCTCGATCGGCAGCCGGCCCGCCTTGTGATGCGCAATCAATTCGGGAAGGAATGTTTTGGGGTCGCTGTCACCCTCAATAATGCCGCGCACCGTGCCGCCGATGGTGATCCACTGGACCAACGGGACAGTCATCACGGCATCAAGCGAGCCGGGCACGCCGACCAGGCCGATCCGGCCAAGGTTGCCCGCCATGTTGACCGCCGCATTGACAATCGGCGTGTGACCGCTGGTATCGACGATCATGTCGGCACCGGCAGGCAGGATGGCGCGGACGGCCCCGGCCGGATCGCCGGCACCCGGATCGATGACATGGGTCGCCCCCAATTCCAGCGCCAGGGCGCGGCGGCCTTCCTGAGGTTCGATGACGATCAGTGGATCGCAGCCGGCGATCTTGCCGCCGAGCAGGGCGCTGAGGCCGACAGCGCCGCCGCCAAGCACGACCAGCGACTCGCCCGCCTTGGCATTTAGGGACCGCATCACGGCGCCCGCCCCGGTCTGGATGCCGCAGCCGAGCGGGGCGAGCACGCCGAGGTCGGCGTCGTCATCGACTTTCAGAACGTTGCGTTCGTTGGCGATGGCGAGCCCGGCGAACGAAGACTGGCCGAAGAAATTGTCGTGCACCACAGTCTCGCCGCGATGCAGCCGGGTCGATCCGTCCCCCCGCGCGCAGACCATGTTCAGCGGCACGAAGCTTTGGCAATAGGCGGGGTGATCATCGTCACAGTGGCGGCAGTGGCCGCAGCTGTTGAAGGTGAGCAGCACCTTGTCGCCGGGCTTCACCGAGGTGACATCGGGACCAACCGCATCGACTATGCCGGCACCTTCATGCCCGAGAACCGCCGGGAACTGCAGCCCCATCGCGCCAGAGGCGACAACCAGATCGGTATGACAGATGCCCACCGCCTTGATCGCGATACGCACTTCGTTGCCCTGCGGTTCACCCACATCGATCGTCTCGATCGCAAAAGGACCGTTGGGCTGGTTGAGGACGGCAGCTTGAGTCTGCATGGGTCGGCTCCGGTGTAAAGGTCAGTAGCGCAGGCGCAACGCGTCGCGGTGGCGGGTGAAATAAGCGCGGCTGATGCCAAGCTGCTGCACGCCGCGCCCGGTCATGCCGTTGCAGGATACGCTCAGCGAGGATTGCAGATAGGTGTTGGACGGGTAGGGCGCCCAGTAGCAGCCGTTGACCGTGGAATAGGTTAGATCGAACCGCTTGCCGCGGATGTCAGTAACCGAAAGGCGGCCACCCATTGGCATGGCCCGGCGATATTCCTGATCGCCTTCGCTGGAGACGATGCCGTAGGCCTGCCCGTCCTCCAGCACATAGCCGCTGATGTGCGGCCCCATTGTGGTGCGTGTGGCGATGTCGTGGCCGGTAAACAGGTGGACGGTCAGCGCCTCGCCGAAACTGGCGTGCCACCAGATCACCGCGCCGTTGTCACGCTCCGGCCGTGGTCCCCAGCTGCGGTCGCCGGTCTCCACGCAATCGACCGCGTGGGTCACCCCGCGCACGGTCAGCGATCCGGTGATACGATAGGTCTGCTCGTAATGGCCCGACCAGCTGGTATCCCACGCCGGCCCGGTGCGGGTGGCGGCGGTGGGGTCCATGGCGGGATCGTTGATATCGAAGGGTTCGTGCAGGGCGCGGAATTCCAGCGCGAAACGGGTGTCGTCAATGCCTTCGTAGGCCATGCGGTAAAGCTTCAGTGGTTCAATAACTTCGAATGACAAACCATTGGGAAGCGAAAACTTCGTCAAGGTTTCAGGGCAGGGCAGGTGCTGCTGATTATCGATGTAGAGCTGGTCTTCCCAGAGGTCCGAAATGCGGTCAATCATGGTAATGTCGCACATGCAGACGCCCAGCTTCGGCCGGGTAAGAAGGTACATTATCGCGTTAATGTTGGCCTCGGGCACAACGAAGGGCAGGGCAAGCGTTTCCGCCCATTGCCAATGCGAATCTTCAGTGAAGTGGAAGTCAAAGTCTTCGGGCTTTATCATAGCGTGTCGAATCCAAATGGGGCGAACCAGTGACGATCCTTCTGGGCGCGCGGGTGTTCATGTTCAAGGATGGTTTTAGAAAGCGCCGCTTTGCCGGCTGCATCGCCGTCGGCGGAAACGGCCCCGATCAGGACTGCAATGGCACTGCTGATCGCCTTGCGTTCGGCGCGCACGTCGTCGCCACTAGCCGCAGCGACGCTGGATGCGAGCGAGGCCAGCGCCTTGCCGGTTTCCGCGCCTCCGCTGACGACGCCGCCCAAAGCCTTGCCGACAGCCACGGCATCGTCCAGCTCTTCGCGCTCAAAGCCGGGTATGGCATCAATCTGCGCCTGCAGGATCTGCAGGTGTCCGACGCTTAAATGAACCTGTTCCTGGGCCAGCGAGGCTTCGGGCGGCAGATGCGGCAATATGACTTCGGTCAGCGCGCGGATGACGCTGGCGAGCCGATCATCGACATTGGGGGTCATGTGGCCTCTCCCTGGCTCAGCAGGCGGACAAGATCGTCGGCGAACATCGGTCCGGTGGTGGCGAGGAACGTCAGCAGCACGTCCTGATGGTTGTGTTGTGAACGGGCCGCCGCGACGCCGTTGGCGGCAACGATGACGTAGCATTTCCAGCTGGCCATCACATCGTAATAGTGCAACGTCTTGCGGTTGACCGTGCGGCCAGAACGTTGCTCATAGAGTCGGATGAATTCCTCGCGCTCAAACAAGGCACTGGCGCGGAAGATACCATTTTCGTAGGTGCCAAAGACCTGCATCAATAACCAGCCAAGGTCCTCGTGGAAGTCGCCGATCCGGGCGAGCTCCCAATCGAGCAGCGCGGTAATCCGGCCAGACTCCTCATCGAACAGATAATTGCCGGTACGGTAATCGCCGTGGGTCATCACCAGATCGGCGCAATCGGGCATATTGTCGGCCAGCCATTGTTCGGCCAGCGCGATGATTGGGCGGGTTTCGCCATTGTCGATCGCCCAGATTTCACGCCAGAAGTTTAATGACCAGCGCGCCGCCTGCTTGGGATCGGCATCGGGAACATCGAATTTCGGCAGTTTCGCGGCGCGCCAGTCAAAGGCGTGGATCGCGACCAGGTAGTCGAGGAACTGATCGCGCAGCTTGCCGCGCAGCTCATCGCCCAGCCATGTGCCGAGGCCCGAGACCTTGATGCCCGCGCTGCTTGGCTTGGTCACACCCTCCACCACACGCATGATTGCGGCGGGCTGCGGGAAGAATTCGGCGTTGGCATCGACCCATGCCGTCTCGGGCACTGGAACAATGCCCTTCATCGCGCCGAGTAGGATATATTCGCGTTCGCGGTCGGTCTCGGTAATCGCCAGGCGCGGGTCCATGCGCAGCAGATAGCGCTCGTCCTTGCCGCCAGATGTCAGGGTGAAGAAGAACTGCTCCTTCGAGGCTCCGCCGCCGACCCGCCGCACGCCGCTGACCGTCGATCCGGGCGATTGCTTGGAAAAGAATCCGGTCAGGATGTCGGTGATTTCCGATGTCAGTGCAGCTCGGTAGGGCGGCAACGTCCGGTTCGCGCGACGCCGGTCAAGGATCGCGCGATTGATGCTTTCCATGTCCGCCTGATCGTTCATTGCGCCCTCCC
>JANONQ010000114.1:0-2036 GCA_031420935.1 Novosphingobium sp.
CGGAGCGATGGCCGATAATTATACGCCGATGGCTGCAGCGCGGCCGAAGGCTGGGGCGATTGCACGGACAAAAGCGGAAGAACCCTTCACTGGCGTCACAGTCGCCAGCGCGGGCCAGCCTGTCTTTCGCCGAAACATCGCGCCCCCGGCCGTTCCCCTACACCCGCATCGGCATCAGCACATAGAGCGCCGGGCTCTTCTCGTCCTGGCGGATCAGCGTTGGTGCGCCGGCGTCTGCCAGATGCAATTCCACCGTGTCACCGTCGATCTGGGCGAGGATGTCCTTGAGATAATTGGCGTTGAAGCCGATCTCGAAACCTTCGGATGAATAGTCGGCCGGCACCTCCTCGGCAGCGGTGCCGTTGTCGGGCGAGGTGACCGAGAGCGTCACCCGGTCGGGCTCCAGCGACATCTTTACCGCCCGGGTCTTTTCCGTGGCGATAGTGGCGACGCGGTCGACGCCCTGGTAGAACGATTTGGGATCGAGCCGCAGCAGCTTGTCATTGCCGGTCGGGATCACCCGGCTGTAATCGGGGAAGGTGCCGTCGATCAGCTTACTGGTCAGCACCACGCCGTTCTCGCCGCCCAGCGTGAAGCGAATTTTCGAGGCGGAGAGGTCGATCTCGACATTGGTGTCGAGCGCTTCTTCCAGCAGCTTGCGCAATTCGGCGACGCATTTGCGCGGCACTATCACGTCCGGCATGCCCTCGGCGCCGTCCGGCCGCTTGAGCGTATAGCGCGCTAGGCGGTGACCATCGGTGGCCGCCGCCTTCAGCTCCTCTTCGGCAACGTGGAAGAAGATGCCATTCAAGTAATAGCGGGTTTCCTCGGTCGAGATGGCGAAGCGGGTGCGGTCGATCAACTGGGCGAGCTGGGCCGCCGGAAGCTCGAAGCTGGTCGGCAGGTCGCCCTCGGCGATCATCGGGAAATCGTCGCGCGGCAGCGTCGGCAGGGTGAAGCGGCTGCGCCCGGCCTTGACCGTCATCCGGTTGTCAGTGACTTCGAGGCTGACCTGGCTGCCGTCCGGCAGCTTGCGGGCGATGTCGAACAGCAGATGCGCCGAAACCGTGGTCGCCCCCGCGCCTTCGACCGAAACCGCGGCCATGGTTTCAACCACCTGCAGATCAAGGTCGGTCGCCATGATGCGCACCGTTCCGCCCGCCGCCGCCTCGATCAGCACGTTGGACAGGATTGGGATGGTATTGCGGCGCTCGACGACGGACTGCACGTGGCTGAGGCACCGCAGAAGAGTCGCGCGTTCGATTGTGGCCTTCATGGTCGCCTGCTGTCCCCCTTCGCCGCCCGAATTCGCCCGGGCCGGAATGCGGACCACCTTCCTTAGCGCCGGGCTTCGCGGCGGCAAGCGCGAAGTGCCGGGCGGGCGGGGAATCTGGGGAAAAATTGGCAGGTTGAGAGGCAAAGTATGCGTATATGCTTCGCCAAGCTCAGCATGAGCGGGCCTTTTTGCATTTTCCCATTCCCGCTCAGCCTGAGCTTGTCGAAGGCCAGGCGCAGCATCTGCCTTAAGATATCATCGCCATACCGCCGTTCACATGCAGCGTCTGGCCGGTCACATAGCCCGCTTCGCGGCTCGCCAGATAGGCGACCGCCGCGCCGATATCGTCGCCCTCGCCCATTCGGCCCATCGGGATGCGCGCATTGAGCGCCTCTTTCTGGGCATCGGGCAACTGCTCGGTCATCGCCGTGCGGATGAAGCCGGGCGCGACGCAATTCGCCGTGATGTTGCGGCTGGCGAGCTCCTGAGCGAGCGACTTGGTCATCGCGGTGAGCCCGCCCTTGGCCGCGGCATAATTGACCTGGCCGGGATTGCCGGTCTGCCCGACAACGGATGTGATGGTGATGATCCGCCCGAACTTCGCCTTCATCATTGGTCTGCAGGCGGCGCGCATCAAGCGGAAGGCGGCTTCGAGATTGACCCGGATCACCGCATCCCATTCCTCGTCCTTCATCCGCATCGCGAGATTGTCGCGGGTGATGCCGGCATTGTTGACCAGGATATCGAGCTTGCCCAGCGT
>JANONQ010000115.1:0-10333 GCA_031420935.1 Novosphingobium sp.
GCCGGCTTCGCCCAGCTCGCCTCGGCCTATCAGGCGCGCTACGGCATGCCCGCCGAAGACCTCAAGCGCGCGATGGCGCATGTTTCGTGGAAGAGCCACCGCAACGGCACCAAGAGCCCCAAGGCGCACCTCAAGAAGGAAGTGTCGATGGAGACGATCTTGAATGCGCCGATGATCGCCGCGCCGCTAGGGCTGTTCGATTGCTGCGGCGTGTCGGACGGAGCCGCCTGCGCCATCGTCACCACCCCCGAAATCGCGCGCGCGCTGGGCAAGATGAACCCGGTCACGATCAAATCGATCCAGCTCTCGATCAGCGCGGGCCGCGAATCGGGGACCGACCAGTGGGATGGCTCCTACGTCCAGAACACTCGCAACGCGGCCCGGCGCGCCTATGAGGAAGCCGGGGTGAAAAATCCGCGGACCGACATTTCGGTGATGGAAGTGCATGACTGCTTCTCGATCACCGAACTGGTCACCATGGAAGACCTCGGCACCTCGCGCGATGGCGAGGCGGTGAAGGACATCCTCGACGGCCGCTACGACGCCGATGGCGCGGTGCCGTGCCAGATCGATGGCGGGCTCAAGTGCTTCGGCCACCCCATCGGCGCATCGGGTTTGCGCATGGCATACGAAAACTACCTCCAGCTCCAGGGACTGGCCGGCGAACGCCAGCTTGCCAACGTCAACATTGGCCTGTGCCACAACCTCGGCGGCGTGCCCTACAACGGCATCGCCGCGGTCACTATCCTGGGCAGGGAGAAAAACTGATGGACGTCGCCAGCGTTTTGGCCCGCGATTTCGGGCCGATCGAACAGACCTATGACCACAAGGACACGATCCTCTATGCGCTGGGCATCGGGCTTGGCGCCAAGCCGCTCGATGCAGGGCATTTGCGCTTTCTCTACGAGGAAGGGCTGGTGGCGATGCCTTCGATGGCCAACGTGCTGGGCCATCCCGGGTTCTGGTCCAGGGATCCGGCGCATGCGATTGACTGGAAGAAACTGCTACACGCCGAACAGCGTATGTCCATCCACGCTTCCATAGCGCCAGCAGGCAAGGTACGCGCGAAGGTCGATATCATGGGCCTGCGGGACCTGGGCGACCGCGGCACGATGATGTTTCAGCGCAAGGTGCTGACCGATGCGGGAACCGGCGAAAAGGTCGCCACCACGATCTCCAGCCTGATGCTGCGCGGCGATACCGGCAGCGGCAACCACGGCGATGCCCCGGCCGATCTGGAGAAGCTGCCCGACAGCGCGCCCGATCGCTCGATCGAAATCGAGGCTGCGGAAATCTTGCCGCTGATCTACCGCCTGTCGGGCGACCTCAACCCGCTGCATATCGATCCCGCCGTCGCCGCAGTGGCAGGCTTCCCCCGGCCGATCCTGCATGGTCTCGCCACCAAGGGGATTGCCACTTACGCGGTCCTCGCCGAGTTCTGCGATCTTGACCCGGCGCGGCTCAAGTCGATGTCGCTACGCTTCACCCGGCCGGTTCTTCCGGGCGATGTGCTGCGCTTCGATTTCTGGGACACCGGCAGCGGCGCGATCCGCTTTAGTGCCTCGGTCCCGGCCCGCGATGAGGTCGTGCTCGATCGCGGCACGGCTGAAATCGGCGGGTAGAGTCTAGATTCCCGGCGCGATGAAGCCGGATGCGCGCCACTTGCTCGAGCCCTTATTGCTGCCCATGCTCCAGAGCCGCCAGACCGCAGGACAATTTCAATTCCAGCCGCGCCAGCCGGGATGGCGGCGCTCTACCTCTATTGCCTCGTAGCCCCGCGGTTCATACGGGGTCCCAGGTGAACACGTCGCCCGAGCGGTGGAGCGGATAGAAATCGTTGGCGAACTGGGCAAACACCCGTTCGGCAACGGTTTCAGGAGTCCAGCCGTCCGCGGTGTGAGCCGTGCGGATCGGGCGCGGCTGCGAAAACAGGAAAATCTCGTTGTTGCGTATCGAGAAGATCTGGCCAGTGACATTGGCGCCCTGGTCGCTGCACAGCGCGATGACGAACGGCGCGATCTTCTCCGCCTCCAGCTTCCGCAAGGTTCCGACACGCTTCTGCTGTTCAGGCGTATCTGTAGGAATAGAATCGATCATCCGGGTCCAGGCAAACGGCGCAACCGCGTTCGACCGCACCTTAAAGCGCTGCATGTCGAGCGCGATCGATTTCGACAAGCCAACAATACCAAGCTTGGCGGCGGAATAATTCGCCTGACCGAAATTGCCGATAAGGCCGCTGGTCGACGTCATGTGGACATAGGCCCCGCTTTCCTGCTCCTTGAAGAAGGGCGCGGCCGCGCGGCTGGTGTTGAAGCTGCCTTGAAGGTGGACATCGACCACGGCACGGAAATCTTCCGGGCTCATCTTGTGGAAATAGACATCGCGCAGATTGCCCGCGTTGTTCACCACCGCATCGATGCGGCCAAAATTATCGACCGCCGCCTTGACCATCGCGCCCGCGCCCGCCCAGTCGGCGACGCTGTCGTGGTTGGCGACAGCCTTGCCACCAAGCGCGCGGATTTCCTCGACCACCTGTTCGGCGGGCGACGATTCGTCCTGGCCTTCGCCGCTGATCGAGACGCCGAGGTCGTTGACCACCACAGCCGCCCCGGCCTGCGCCATGGCAAGGGCTATCCCGCGCCCCACGCCGCGGCCGGCGCCGGTAACCAGCACCGCTTTTCCGTCCATCATGCCCATCGGTGAATCCTTCCCAAAATTACGAACGTCCGAGCGACCACGTCTGCCCAATTTCGCAGAGCGCAGGTTGACAGCGGCGCGGACTTTCGTAAACAAGTTCACTATTGATTGGCAAGCGCCTATTCCAAGACTGCGGGGCTCCGTCGAAGGTGCGCAACGATCTTCGCGCGATTTGTTCAAGGGCAAGCGGCGGTAAAGTAGATGGTCAGAGCCACAGAGTCCTGAAAATCCCTGTCATCCAAGGAGGAAATGTGAAGGGTTTACCAAGAAAAGTCGGCGCCGACATCACCGGTCGGGCCGTTTTGGACTTCGGCGCAATGGGCATGGCCTGATGGCAAACACAGATGGGCCCTTGGATATCAGCGGCGACTGGCAACCGACCGAAGTTACCAACACCGGTGTGTGGACAGTCGGGACGATCTGGCTCGATCGCACTGCGGGCCGCTATGCGCTCAGGGTGGAGGCCCGGCATTGCAACGCTCTGGGCACGATGAATGGCGGAGCGATGGCGACGTTTCTGGATGGCCAGGCTGTCGCGGTAACCGAGCTGGCTGCGGACGGCAGCAATCATACCCCGACGATTTCGCTTCATGTCGATTACCTGGTGCCGCCCAAGCCCGGCGACTGGTTGATCGCCGACGTAACTCTCGTCAAGATGACCAGGACCATGATCTTTACACAGGCGATCGTGCGCGTCGGCGAGCGCGCCATCGCCCGGTCGCACGCGATCTACAGCAACACCCTGGGAAAGGCGGAAACGCCTGCGGGTGCGCCCAGCTAAGACAGAGTGCCAAACCGGCTTCACGCGAGGCGAAGGATCGGTCATTCATCTGGCGGAGCCGCCAGTCGCCAGCCGCTCCCAAGGAGACCACTTCAATGAAACCGCCCGCCGTGTCCGACCTCGTCCTGCTTGAACGCCGCGGCCCAATCGCCGTTGTCACGCTTAACCGGCCGGAGGCTATGAATGCGCTCTCGCTGGCGCTGCGCACTCAGTTGTTGCAGATTATGGCGGCTGTTGATGCGGACTCTTCGGTCCATGTCGTCATACTGACAGGCGCCGGCGAACGGGCTTTCTCCGCCGGGCTCGATCTTAAGGAACTGGGCTCAAATCCCAAGGCGCTGCGCGGCGCCAACGCCACCACAGCAGCTGAAAATCCGGCCACGGCGATCGCGCGCTGCCGCCAGCCGGTAATCGGCGCGATCAACGGCGTGGCGATTACCGGCGGTTTCGAACTGGCGCTGGCCTGCGACATATTGATCGCATCCGGCAATGCCCGCTTCGCCGATACCCATTCGCGCGTCGGTCTGATGCCAGGCTGGGGCCTGTCGCAAAAGCTGCCGCGTGTAATCGGACTGTCGCGCGCCAAGGAGATGTCGTTTTCCGCAAACTTCATAGATGCCGCAACCGCCGAACGCTGGGGTCTGGTCAACCAGGTCGTCACCCCGGCCGAATTGATGCCCGCTGCGATCCAGCTGGCAGCGGACATCGCCAGCGGCGACGCGGAATTCATCACCAGCTACAAACGGTTGCTGGACGACGGCTACGGTATGACTCTTGCTGATGGCATGGCGCTCGAACACGAACGCTCAGCACCCTATAACAGCAGCAAGTCGCCTGAGCAGCTCGAAGCGCGGCGCATTGCGGTGATCGCGCACGGGCGGCAGCAATAGGGCGGCAACCCGGGCTGCCAGCATCCCCCGCTCGACTGGTGCTGACCGCGCTGGAATGCCGCTTTGCCGATCACCTTGCCCTTGCCAGTACGCTTCAATCTTCGTTCTTTCGGTGGGCGGCACCCCCTCAGCGGCCCTTGAATTCCGGCTTGCGCTTTTCGCGAAAAGCGGTGAGACCTTCAGCGAAATCCTCGCTGCGGCAAGCGCGGCGTTGCAACAGCCGTTCGCTGCTGAGCACGCTTTCGAAACTGTCGTCGAGGGCCGTCCACGCCTGCTGCTTGATGTAACTCAGCGACCGGGGGCCAACTGCCAGCTCGCGGGCGATGGCCATGGCGGTCGCTTCCACCTCGTCATCAGGGACAACTTCGGTGACCAGCCCCCATTCGAGCGCCTGAGGCCCGTAAATTTTCTTGCCGCGCAGCATGATGTCCATCGCCCGAACCCGGCCAATCGCCCGGGACAGGAGATACGACGAGCCGCCGTCGGGGATCAGGCCGATGTGGCGGAAGGCGAAGAAGAAATAGCCGCCCTCGCCGCAGACGATAATGTCGCCCGACAGCGCCAGACCGCAGCCGACCCCGGCCGCCGCGCCGCGCACCGCCGTCACCACAGGCAATTCCATGTTCTTGATCGCGACCACGGCGGGGTTGAGCCAGCTATCAAGCCCCCGGCCGACATCGCGCATTGGATCGCCCAGGTTCTTGGCCGCATCGTCTAGGTTCGCCCCCGAACAGAAGGCGCGGCCCTCGCCAATCAGTACGACCGCCCTGGCTTCCAGTGTTGCGCGGTCGAATGCGTCGAGCAGTTCGGCACACATCGTCTCATTGGATGCGTTGAGCGTGTCGGGGTCGTTCAGGGCAATGCGGGCGACCCCGTCGTTCACCGAATACAGTAGGTAGCGGTAATTCATGAGCGCCCTCTCACATCTTGATGTCACGGTAGACCGGCACCCGCTTCTCCGCCGCGGCAGCCATCGCTTCGCGGTGGTTGGCGGAAGCGAGCAACGCATATTGTTCCACCGATTCGGCGATCAGGATTTCTTGGGCGCTGCTTTCGGGGGGCAGGTTGAGCAGTCGCTTGGCGGCGCGAATCGCATCCGGGCTTGACGCCGCCATGCCTCGCGCCAGTTCAAGCGCAGCGCCACGCGGATCGTCGGCCAGCCGTGTCACAACACCAAGCTGCGCTGCCTCCGTCCCGGAAAAACGGCGTCCGGTCAGAACGATGTCGCGCGCCACATCGTCACGCACCAGCCCGCGCAACAGGGCCATTCCCGCCACGTCGGGCACCAGCCCCCAGCGCATTTCCATCATCGAAAGTTGCGCCGTGGGCTCCGAGATTCGCAAATCCGCCCCCAGCATCATCTGGAAGCCGCCACCGAACGCCACGCCGTGCACTGCTGCGATCACCGGCACAGGCATTGTCCGCCAGCCCCAGGCGATGTTTTGGAACAGGTTGGCGTTCCCGTGCGTGCGTGGCTCGAGGTTTTTCAATTCAGGCGCGGTTGCCAGCGCCGCGAGGTCGATACCGGCGCAGAAGCCACGCCCCTCGCCCGAAAGCACGACGCACCGGACGTCGCGCCGCGCTGTCAGGTCCCGCATAGCCGCGTCGATGGCATGGAACATGGCCATGTCGAGCGCATTGAGCTTGTCTGGCCGGTTCAGGCGGACATCGGCGACGCCGGCTTCAACCGATATTGAAATCCTGCTGTCCATCGCTTTCACCAATACTCCAACAGTCAGATCGAACGACTGACGACTTCCTTCATGATCTCGCTGGTCCCGCCATAGATCCGTGACACGCGGGCATCGCGCCACAGCCGTGCGATCATATATTCGTTCATGTAGCCCGCCCCGCCATGAAGCTGGAGAGCGGCATCGCAGACCCGGCCCTGCAGCTCGCTATGCCACAGCTTTGCGGCCGAAGCCTCGGCCGTGGTCAATTCACCCCTGATATGACGAAGGAGAGCCCAGTCGAGGTGGGCCCAGCCGACCTGAAGCTGGCTCTTGAGATCGGCCAGGGTGAACCTGGTGTTCTGGAAGTCGAACACCGTCTGTCCGAACGCCTTGCGCTCCTTGGTGAAGGCTACCGCTTCGTCAAATGCGCGCTGCGCCGCTGCCTGCGCCGCGACCGCAATCGTAAGCCGCTCCTGCGGCAGCAGGCTCATCAGATAGTTGAACCCCTGATTCTCCGCGCCGAGGCAATTGGTGACCGGCACGCGCACATCCTCAAAAAACAGCTCCGAGGTGTCAGCCGAATGCTGGCCGATCTTGTCGAGATTGCGCCCGCGCGCAAAGCCCGGCGTATCGGCATCGACCAGGATCAACGAAGTGCCCTTGCCGCCCAGTTCGGGGTTGGTCTTGGTGACAACGATGATGACATCGGCCAGCTGGCCGTTGGTGATATAGGTTTTGGATCCGTTGATGATATAGTCGCCGCCATCGCGCCGGGCCGTCGTCTTGATGCCCTGAAGATCAGACCCCGCGCCCGGTTCGGTCATGGCGATCGCGCTGACGATATCGCCCGAGACCATGCCGGGCAGATATCTAAGCTTCTGCTCTTCCGAGCCATAAACCTCGATATATCCGGCGGTTATATCGCTTTGCAGCGTAATGCCAGCAGAAGAGCCGGCATAGGACAGCTCTTCGCAAACCACGGCGTTGTAGCCGTAATCGAGTGCCATTCCGCCCCAGGCTTCCGCCACATTGGGGCACAGCATCCCGGCATCGCCGCACGCCTTCCAGAACTCACGCGTGACCATGCCGTCGCGCTCGAATTTGTCGAGGTTGGGGATCAAGGCCTGATCGAACAGCTTGCGCACCGAATCGCGGAACATTCCATGCTCTTGGCTGAAGGCAAAGCGGGTGGACATATCGAGCATCGCAAGAATTCCTTCAAAAATCTCTTGGCGCCCCGGTAGGCCCAACCGCTGACCAAGCTCAAGCGCATCGGAAACCGCCGGGTGGCGGAGAAACACACCTTCCACCTCCTTCGACGAGATGTTTTCCTCGCCGCGAATGATAATGTCTTTCTTCCGGTCGGAGACGAGCGCAGAGCGGCCGGGGTGTTATTGCTAGCCCAGCATCGACCCCAGCCGGCCCTTCACGATGGCCTCGGCGTCCGCAACGATGCGCGATATGAGCTCGTCGCAGGTCGGGATGTCGTGGATCAGGCCTTGTACCATACCGGCCCAGAACACGCCCTTGGTCATATCGCCGGTCTGGAGCAGTTCGCGGCCCGCTGTACCCGCGACCAGCTCCTGAACGTCTTTGAAACTCGCACCAGGCAGCGCCAGCCGGCGGACGACTTCTTCCGATACCGCGCTCTTGCCGACGCGCGCGGTATTACGGAAATTGCGGAAGATCAGGAAGCTGCCGCGCTCGTCGTTTTCGATATAGGCCTGTTTCACATTGTCGTGGATTTGCGCTTCCTTGGTGGCGCAGAAGCGCGTGCCCATGTTGATCCCGTCCGCGCCCAGAGCCAATGCCGCGACCAGCCCGCGCCCGTCCCCAAAGCCGCCGCTGGCGAGCATGGGAATTTTCACCTTGTCGGCTGCTGCAGGGATCAGGATCAGGCCGGGAATATCGTCTTCCCCCGGGTGGCCGGCGCATTCGAAGCCATCGATCGAGATGACGTCAACGCCCGCACGCTCGGCTGACAGGGCATGGCGGACAGCGGTGCATTTGTGCAGAATGGTGACGCCGTGCGGCTTCAATCGCTCCCAGATGTCACGGATTGCGGCGGTTCCAGCGGTTTCGACGATCCTTACGCCGCTTTCGATGATTGCATCGACATAGGCGTTGTAATCAGGCGAATTGATCGTCGGAAATACCGTCATGTTGACGCCAATGGGTTTGGAAGTCATCGCCTGGGTGCGCTCGATCTCGGCGCGCAGGGCCGCGGGTGACGGCTGGGTCAGCGCAGTCAGGATGCCAAGGCCACCCGCGTTAGAGACAGCCGAAGCTAGCTCAGCCGTCCCTACTCCCTGCATTCCGCCTTGTACAATGGGATGCTCGATACCGAGCAATTCGGTGATCCGTGTCTTGAAAGCCATGTGTTCCTCCTAGGTCAAACGTGCCAGGCGCGTCCGCCAATCGGGAACGGCGCCAAATGCTCAAAGTCATTCGCGAGCCTGCCTTCGCAGCGCGTTAACCTGACACATCGGTGTACTCCTCAATCGAAAATCGACTGATCCGCGCCTGGCTGCCGGGGCGGCAGTGGAAAATCGCATGGCGTTGCCGAATAGCGCGGCGCCGGAGCGGGCTGGATCACTCCATTCACATCAACAAATGTCTGGCGGGCCAGGTTGTGCGGATCGCCAAGGCATTCTGCCAGATTTAGGACCGGCGCAAAGCAACTGTCCGTAGCCTGGAGCAATTCGCACCATTCGGCGCGGGTCCGGGTCAAAAACAGGCCAGTGAAACGCCTGCGCTGCTGCGGCCAAAGCGAACGCTCGTTCTGATCCGTGAATGCTGGATCGCCTTCGAGGCCGAGTTTTGCCATCAGCATCGCGTAGAACTGCGGTTCGATCGGACCGATCGAGACAAATTTTCCATCAGATGTTTCATAAACTTCGTAGAATGGCGCGCCGGTATCCAGCAAGTTCGTCCCTCGCTCGTCGTTCCATTCGCCCCGGGCGCGGTAGCCCCACATCATTGCCATCAGCAGCGCGGACCCATCGGTCATCGCGCAATCGACAACTTGGCCGGGAGCACCATTCTTTACAGCAAGCATGGCGCTGACCATGCCGAAAGCCAGCAGCATCCCGCCGCCGCCAAAGTCACCAATCAGATTGATCGGCGGCACCGGTTTTTCGCCTGCACGCCCAAAACTTGCGAGCGCGCCGGAAATCGAAATGTAGTTGATGTCGTGCCCTGCGAGCTGTGCATAAGGGCCATCCTGCCCCCAACCCGTCATCCTGCCGTAAACCAGCGCCGGATTTTCGGTTAGCAACGCATCGGGACCAAGGCCCAGCCGCTCCATCACACCGGGCCGGAACCCTTCGAGAAGCGCATCGCACGTCTTGCAGAGCTGTTTGAGCTTCGCACGGCCGTCGTCCGATTTCAGATCTAGAACTACCGACTTGCGCGAACGCAAAAGCGGGTCGGTCAATTGATCGACGGCATTAGGGCGGTTGACGCGAATAACTTCCGCACCGTGATCCGCCAACATCATCGCGGCAAACGGCCCCGGACCGATCCCTGCTATCTCAATAACCCTCAATCCAGCTAGCGGACCACTCACAACGACTACTCCCCTGTTTAGAACAAATCTGCCCGAACAAAGCGCAGCTTTATATCGCCGTGCGATCCCCGCCCTTGAGGGACAGGATGGCACGTGCCTCGTCGGGGGTGGCGACTGAAAGCCCCATGCTTTCGATGATCTGCCGCGCGCTGGCAACCTGTTCGGCATTGGTTTCGGCGAGCCTTCCCGGGCCGCCCCACAGAGAATCCTCAAGCCCGACACGGACATTTCCGCCCATCGACGCCGCCATGGCGACAATGCTCATTTGCCTGGCCCCAGCACCCAGCACTGACCATTCGTATTGATTGCCGAACAGCCGGTCCGCAGTGCGCTTCATATGCATTACATCATCGGGATGGCTGCCGATTCCGCCAAGGATGCCGAAGCAGGTCTGGATGAACAGCGGGGCCTTGACCAGCCCGCGGTCGAGGAAATGTGCCAGGTTGTAGAGGTGGCTGGTGTCATAGCATTCGAACTCGAAGCGCGTGCCCAGCGGCGTCAACAGGGCGAGCAATCCTTCGATGTCCTTGTAGGTGTTCTTGAACACCAAATCGCGTGAAGCTTCCAGCGTGGTTGGTTCCCATTCATGCTTCCAGTCCTTGTAGCGGTCCAGCATCGGGAACAGACCGAAGCCCATCGTACCCATGTTGAGGCTGGCGACTTCGGGCTGGAACCGGATCGCCGGGCGCAGCCGCTCTTCGAGCGTCATGGAAGGATGCCCGCC
>JANONQ010000116.1:0-1616 GCA_031420935.1 Novosphingobium sp.
CTCGCCTTGTCCGTATGTCTGCCTCATGCTGTTGCGGCCCAAAGCATCACGGAAGCTGCCACGACGCCTGTGGAGTCTGCGATGCTGCCCTCTCCGCTGCGGCTGTCGGACGTCACGGCCATTGCTCTGCAAAGCCGGGCAGAAATTACGGCTGCAAATGCTCGTGCTGACGCTCTTGCGCAGCGGCCCGCCATTGTTTCGTCGCTTGAGGATCCGATGGTGTCGGTGTCGGTCGATCACTATCCTTTCACAGGGATGATGGATGGTGGGCGGCGATACGACCGAAGCATAAGCATCGAACAGAAGTTTCCCTTATCAAGAATTCTTTCCCATCGACGCTCCGCCGCGCTAGCGGATGCTGTGCGGGCAAGGGCGCTTGCCGGCGTGACTGAACTGGATATTGTGCTCAATGCCCAGCGCAGTTTCTTCATGCTGCTTGAGCGGCGAAGGATGCGGCCTGTAATCGACGAACAAATCTCATTGGCAAGCCTGCTCGTCGATGTGACAGCAAGCCGCTATGCGAGTGGCCCCGGGGCGCAAGCAGATATCTTGAGAGCCGAAGCGGAAGTCGCCCGCCTAAAATCAAAGCGACAAACCCTGGACGCCCAGATTCGTGGCGCAGAGGTGATGCTCAATGCTGGGCTCGGCCGCCCTGTGGATGTGGTGATTCCAGAACTGCATTACCTGCCGAGCCTCGCAGAACCGGCATCAATTGCCGAAGTGCTTGAGCTTGCCGCAGAAACGCGGCCCGAGCTCGATGCGGGAGCTGCGGAAGTACAGCGCGCAAATGCAGAAACCCGGGCTATGCGCTCAATGTACAAACCGATGGCCACGGTTCGGGCCGGGTACGCCGAAACGATGGCCGAGGGGCCTGGGGCGATGCTGATGGTTGGCATAAGCGTGCCAATCTGGCGGCGACGCCTTAGTAGCGGTGTCGCTGAGGCACAAGCCATGCAACGCATGGCGGACGCCGATCTGGAAGCGATGCGCCGTATGGTCGCAGGCGAATCACTCGCGGCGCGGGAAGAAGTCATAGCGGCTCGAATACAGGTCAATTTGCTGCGCCAGGACGTGCTCCCCCGCGCCCAATTAGCAATAGACGCTGCGCTTGGTGGTTATTCATCAGGCCAAGGGTCGCTCATCGCGGTCATCGAGGCCGCGCGGGCGCTCTGGGAAGCGCAGGGGGAGCAGGTCATGGCTGAATCCGCATTGGGCGCGTCCTGGTCCAGGCTCGATCGAGCGACTGGCGCCAACCAGCGAGTACGCCCATGAAGACCTATACTCTTCGCGCCCTCCTTGCGAGCGCCCTCATACCGGTCGGTGCGCTAGTCGCATTTCTCGTTATTCAGGCACAGCGCGAGAAATGGCCGTTCTCCCCGGAACATCAGCAGAGCGAAGTTGCTGGCCCTGCGCGATCGGCAATCGGAAGCGTCAAAGGATCCAACTCCGCCGCAGCGCGCGTGCCAGTCCAACTGACCGCGAAGCAGCTAGAAATGCTTGGTGTTCAATTCGAGACTGCAGAGGTCGGGAAACTTGAAGAAACCGTTCCCGGTGTCGCGACTGCTGTGATCGACGAATCTCGCGTCGTTGAGGTCCACCCGCGAGTGTCGGGATGG
>JANONQ010000117.1:0-5998 GCA_031420935.1 Novosphingobium sp.
CCGTTCTATGACAGCATGATCGGCAAGCTGATCGTCCACGCTGAGACCCGCGAAAAGGCGATCGCGAAAATGGCGGATGCCCTGGATAATTTCACCGTCGAAGGCGTGCCGACGACGATCCCGTTGCACCGCACCATCCTCGCCAGCGACGCTTTCCAGTCAAACCATTTCCACACTCGCTGGCTCGAACAGGATCTGTTGGCAAGCCGGGCAATCACAGCAGAGTAGGCGCGTGGCGCATACAACTTCCCCGACGAGACCATGCGCGACGGGCAGCAGAGCGGTGACGGTTTCGGGGCGGGATTAGCGCGAACGTTGCGCGTGGCCTTCGACAAGCTCAGGCTGAGCGGACCTTTTCGGGGGTTCGCTCACAGCACCCGCTCGTGCTGAGCTTGTCGAAGCACACGCGCGCATCTAGCCCCCGAACACGCCCCGCAACCCCGCCAGCGCCACCCTATCCGTCATATCCAGCTGCAACGGCGTCACCGACACTTCCCTGTCCAGTGCAGCCTGCAAATCATTCCCCGGAGCGTGGCCCCCGTCGGCATAGTCGATTTTGGTCCAGTAATATGGCACATGCCGTTCATCCACCCGGCGCATCGGGCGGAAAGTGCCCGGTGGTCGCAGGCCCTGGGTGGTGACGCGGATGCCGCGGACTTCCTCTGGGGGGCAATCGGGGAAGTTGACGTTGATGAAGCTGCCCGGCCGCCCTTGCATGCCCAACAGCTTTTCGATCACTTGCCCGGCCCAGGCCTCGGCGGTCGCCCAATGAACCATGGCAGGCGGGCGGGTCATCTGGCTGAACGCGATCGCCGGAATGCCCAACATCGCCCCCTCCATCGCCGCTGAGGCGGTGCCCGAATAGGTAACGTCCTCGGCGATATTTCCGCCGCAGTTGATGCCTGAGAGAAGGATGTCGGGCCTGCGGTCGCCGAGTAGCTCGTAAACGCCGAGCAGCGCGCAATCGGTCGGCGTGCCCTTTACCGCGAAGTGCCGCTCATCGCGCTGATTGACACGCATCGGGTGATAGGTGGAGAGTGAATGGCCCGTACCCGATTGCTCCTCGTCAGGTGCGACGACCCAGATGTCATCGGTGAAAGTGCGGGCGATCTTTTCCAGCAGGACGATGCCGGGGGCGTCAATTCCGTCATCGTTGACCAGCAAGATGCGGGGGGGATTTTGTGCCATGCGGAAGTGCTAGTGTGGACCATCGGATTGGTCAATATCGTCCGACGATTTTGGCACAGCAAGTTGACACTGAAGGAAAGATGCGGCAGTTCATGTGAACGGCGGCAAGGCGTGGTCGATCGCGCGCATGATGCGCAAGGCCTAGATGTGCCGCTGCGCTGGCCGGGCAGTCCGCGGCGCGGGGCAGCGGCCTTGCCAATCCCGAGATTGCCCGTATTGCTGCGGCGCAGCGGCGTGACGACGATGATTACCGACCCTGTCCTGCCCGCCTTGCTGGTGGCTTTGGAGGTTTGAGCATGCCCGATCCGATCACTGAAATCCGCGCGCTGCTGATGCAGTTCGCCAAGTCCGGGCTGAAGGATCTGTGCGTTCGTTCGCAGGACTGGACGGTGTTCATGGCGCAGCCGAATGGCGCGGTGAATCCCTTGCAGGTTGACCAAGTTGCGGGCGCGGTGGCCGCGCAGGTCAGTCTGGCAGCCGTAAGCGCGCCCCATCTCGGTCTGTTCCTGCCGGTCTGTTCGGCAGGGGATGAAGTCATCGCCGGGCAGGTGGTTGCCGTGATCGATGTGCTCGGTCGCAAGACGGAGGTGACCAGCGCCAGCGCCGGCCGCGTGGCGGCAATCTACTTCGCGGCCAACGATCTGGTGGAGTTCGGCGAGACGCTGGCGGAGATTGCGGCAGCCTGAAATTCTCTGCGGCCCGGGGCGGATTTCAAGTCGCCGGGTCTTCCCCGATCACCCCGTGCCGCCGCTTGCCGCGTTCGCTCATGCTATCGAGCTGACCTGGCCAGAACGGCGCATCGAAGCAGGCGGTCATGCGCGCGATCCGCCAGACTTGCCCTTCCCGCCGAAGCTCGCAGCGGTAGAACCCGGTGCATTCGACTTTGGAAGCCATGCCGTCGCTCGACATCAGCAGCAGATAGCTTAGCGTCACCGCGCGGTCCTTGGTCAGGCTCTCGACCAGATTGTTGAGCAGCATGTGCCGCCGCTGGTCATGCTGATGCGGCCAAAATTCGGTGAGCCATCTGACAATTCGCTCTCGCCCGGCAAACGGCCCGACCGGCACTTTGCCCAGGACATTGCCCTCCCAGCAGCCGTCATCGGTGAAGCAGTCCGCCAGCAGGTCGGCGCGGCGCTCGTCATAGGACCAGCAATAGCGGGCAACGCGTTCGATCACCAGCCGGGCGGCATCAGGGTCCGCTTGCGGTAGGCCGGTGCCCAGGCTGAGCGCGCCGGAATGGTGCGCCCACCCGGGAAGCCGCCAATCCTGTCCACCCGGTTCGGTCATTCAGCCCGCCGCCATCGCTCGTTTCTCCAGCAGTCCGACAAAGGACGGCAGGAGCGTGCCCCAGGCCTCGAACCGCGGATCCTTGATCCGGCCAGTCCGGAACAGAAAATCACCAACCGAGATGATCGCCGAAACTTTCGCCTGACCCAGCACAGCATAGCGATCGACATCGACGGCGCTACGCCCGGTGCCCTTCTCCCACTCGGCGACCATCTTTTCCGGGCGCCACCAGCCCGGCAGTTCAAAGCCGGCATCGGCCAGCGAATGTTCGCCCTGATCGTGGAACATCAGCACATAGCCGAGATCGAGGAGCGGTTCGGAAATTTGCGCCATTTCCCAGTCGAGCAGCCCGGTCAGTCTGCCCTCATGCCACAGGCAGTTGCCGTGCTTGGGGTCGCCGTGCACCGGCGTTGCCGAGCCTGAGCTGCGCGGCGGGCGCTTGGCGAGGTCTTCCAGCACCGAGACCAGCGCGGGAAGCGAATCGGCCCCGCGCGCCACGTCGAGCCAGTGCTGCGCCTCTTCCTGCACCGTCCGTCCTCCGCCGGGCATGGCGGAGACTGGCATGTTGTGCAGCGCGATCAGCGCATCGAACCATTGGCGGCAGACTTGGTCGGCGCCTTCCACCGGGCTGGAGGCAAGCCATGCCGGCACGCTGTATTCAAAAGCTGCGCCGGGTATCTGACCCATTAGGAAGAACGCGTCGCCCAGCACCGAGTGATCGGTGCAAAGCTCGAGGATCGGGGGCAGGGGTATGCCCGGCGCGCCCTTGCTGATAGCGACGAGCACCTCATGCTGTCGGGCCATGTCATAAGGCGGCAGCAGGCCTTCCTCCGAGGGCGGCATGCGTAGCACTTCGTTGATCCCGCCGACCAGATAGGTCTCGTTCGAGTGCCCGGCCGAGACCGTGGTGACGCCGGTGATACCGGCGCCACGCGGCAGCCAGGCGCGCAGGCCCTCGGCGAGTTTGACCGTGTCGCGGGCCACGTCAGATCATCGAATTCGCCGCAGTCAGCCCAAGTTCGGAATGTTCACCGTGGATGATGGTTTCCATGATGCCATAGCCCACCGCATCGCCTTCGGTCACGCGGATCGGGCAGTCGCGCACCTGGCGTATGCGCTTCAGAGTTTCGACATCGAGGGTGTTGGCGAAATGCTCGCCCTCCAGCTCCAGTGGACCTTTCCATGAACCGTGCTTGCGCCCGTCGAAGCCGAGGTAGAGGCCCGGCCCGAGGTGAACGCCGGAAGTGCCCAGCACCTCGACGTTAATCGTATGGCTGCCGCCCTGAAGCATGTCGAAGTGCAGCTTGCCGCCCAGCAGGCGGCGTGTCTTGTCGTCATAACGCAGTTCGGGACGCACGCGGGCGATCTTTTCCTGGGTGCCATCGGGATTGTTGCGATAGCCTGAAGAGTAAAAGATGTTGCCCTGTTTAGACTGAAAATACATGTGGTAAGCGACTTTCTCGCCATTGGGCGAGACCAGCATGAACGGGCTCCAGATCATGACATATTCGCCCTCGCCGAATTTGACGTCGCCGAAATCCGACGTGGGGCGGATGTCGGGATTATGCGTTCCGACGTCGAGCCGGGTGCCCCAGCTGTGGTCGCGGTATTCGGTCCATTCCTCGGGATTCACTTCGATGCGCTGGCCTTCCAGCTCGACCCAGCCGGACGGCGTGCCGATCTGGTGATAGCGAATGATGTCGGAACCGATGCGGAAACCGTCCTTTTCGCGCTGCTTGTGCCGGTCTTCCAGGAAGGGCGGCATTTCGGCGGTGAAGGTGATGTCATAAGCGATCGGCTGGAGATCGTTCTTCGCCAGCGCATAGCGCACCTTGTGCAGCGGCTCGATGATTTCATAGGTCAGAGGGCCGACTTCGGTGATCGAGGGATCGTCGCGCAGTTCGCGGTTGGCGCGGACGGTCCACTGCTCGCTGCCGCGTGAGACTGCCGCCCAGCCATCGAGCACGCCGCGGTTGTGATAGCGGCCCAGGCCGAAGTCGATACCCAGCGTGCCGTCCTTCTTGACGATCGCAGACCAGATCTTCTCGGTCCAGCTGTGTTCGGAAGTTCCGACCGAAGCGAATGTATCGACGATCTGATGGTTGAGCACTTCATCGAGTGCCGTGATCATGCCGATGTCTTCCATCGTGTTGCGGACATAACGCGGCGTGGAATTGGTCAGATTCATGTTCAGGCTCCTGTCGGTCGATGGGGGTCACTGGCCAGCCTGCTGATCTGCAGTACCGGCGCAACGGTGGTGTAATTGGCAATATCGGCGAACAGGCGCTCGCCGCAATCGGCCATCGCCGCATCGAAGCGTGCGCGCGATTCGAATATCATCTCGGAAATCGCCCAAAAGGCGGGCGGTGCGCCATCGATGCTGGCGACGCCTATGGTCGAGTGGATTTCGGTGAGCCCGAACGGTTCAAGAAGGCCTGCAACGAAGGGTGCATGGCGGTCACAGTAGTAGTCCGCATCGAACCGGCTGCCCGCTTCATTGGGATAGAGCGCCGATATCCGGATCATGGCTGGATAACCTTCACACTGCATCCTTTAATCCCATCTCACTCCATAAAAGTGTCGGACGATTTCGTCCAGTGATTTTGCAGCTGAACTTTTTGCTCGAGATCAAGAGTTCGACGTCGGGAACGAATCTGACGCGAGCTCTTCCATGGTCTTGCGCGTTCCTTCGAAGTGACGTTTCACCGCACGGTCAGCAGCGATGGGATTGCGATCAAGCACCGCCTTGGCAATCCGGCCATAGCCCGAGGCGTGGCGTTGCCGCTGCTTCTCGTTCTGGACAGTTTCCACCTGGGCGCGGAACAGATCGGTTCGCGAAAGCGGCATTGCCCGTTCGAGTTCGCGATTGCCGCCGATCTCGACCAGCGCCGAATAGAATTGGCGCCGCTGTTCGAGATAATCGGCGCGATTGCGGCTGCGGCTGGCTTCTTCGATGGCAGCGGTTGCGGCAATGAGCAAATTTCGCTTTTCCTGCGTATCGCAATGCTCGGCGGCGAGGCGGCCCGCAAGGCGGGCGAGGGGCTCCAGCGTCTCCAGCAGATCGAGTATCGACTTACGATCGAGCGCAGCTATATAGGCACCGCGAAACCGGTTCAGCGTGACTATTCCCGCCGCTGAAAGATGCTTGAGCGCCTCGCGCAAGGATCCGCGGCTGATCCCGAGGCGGCGGGTAAGATCGGGCTCGAGTAAGTGCTGGCCCGGCACAAATGCACCAGAACGAATGCCGCGAATGATCGTATCGGAAACTTTATCGACCGCGCTTACCGCGCTGGTTTCCAGACCCGGATCAAGATCCGGTGCGACTGGCTCGAATTTGAGATTCTTGTCGATAACGCTGCTTGCCATCATCACCTCTGCTGCCCGGAACGGCCCTGTCGATAGCCATTAATTGGCTTGCCGTCTACAAGACCCGGCGAGTGCGTCGGTTTTCCATCACACGAATCGTCCAACGATATTGACCTGCTCGCTTCCTGTGGAACTGCTGAACCGTTGTTGGTAGTGG
>JANONQ010000118.1:0-4242 GCA_031420935.1 Novosphingobium sp.
CCATATCTGCAGCGGCCTCGCCATCCGGTTCCGTGTCGGCATCATCGCCAAGGGAGCAGCACTGATGGCAACGCCGCGCATCACCCGCGTGTTCGGCGCGGTCAACATTGGCTCGTTCCGCATTTCGGCGATGATCGCCGGCCTTTCCGAGACCGGCGAGATGATTGTGCTCGGCTCTGGCCACCGCGCGGCGCAGGGCATCAGGCGCGGCTATGTCACCGACATGGCGGCGGCGACTTACGCCGTGCGCGATGCCATCGAACGAGCAGAGAAGATGGCCAACACCAGCATTTCGAGTGTCTGGATCGGCTGCTCGGGTGCCGGCCTGGCCAGCCAGATCGCCCAGATCGAGGTCGACATGGGCGGGCGGCGGATCGAGCAGGACGATATCGACCAGCTGCTGGTGGCCGCGCGCGATGTCATCCAGCCTGACGGCCGGATGGTGCTGCACGCCCAGCCGGCGCATTACACGCTCGACGGGGCCAATGGGGTCGGCGATCCCAAGGGCCTGCATGCCGAGCGGCTCGGCGTCGACATCCACGTCATGCTGGCCGAGGGCGCGCCGGTGCGCAACATCACCGAGGCGGTGCAGAACGCCCATTTGCAGGTCGAGGCGGTGGTCGCCTCGCCGGTCGCGGCGGGCCATGCCTGCCTCACCCCCGAAGAGCGCGATCTCGGGGTGGCGCTGGTCGAGATGGGCGCGGAGGTGACCAATGTTTCGGTGCATGGCTCGGGCATGCTGCTCGGCATGGCCTCGATCCCGGCCGGATCGGCCGATATAACCGATGCCATCGCCTCGGCCTTTGGCATCCGCCGGTTCCAGGCCGAAAGGCTGAAATGCGTCAACGGCTCGGCCCTTGCCAGCCCGGCCGACCACCGCGAGATGATCCCGGTCAATGCGCCCGGCGAGGAAGCAAGCGGCCCGCTGGCGCGCCATGCCGACGACAAGAACCGGATTCCCCGCGCCGAATTGGTATCGGTGATTACCGGCCAGCTCGGTCAACGGATGGAAGATATTTCAAAGGCGTTGAAGAGCCTTGGCTTTAACGGCCAGCGCGGACAGCAGATCGTGCTGACGGGAGGCGGCGCGGAGCTGGTCGGGATCGCCGATTATGCCCAGGCGGCGCTGGGCCGGCCGGTTCGGATCGGCAGTCCGCCGCGACTTTCCGGCCTTGCCGAGGGCCATGCCAAGCCAGGCTTCGCGACGCTTGCGGGTCTTGTCCTCTATGCCGCGGCCGATCCGGTCGACATCCGGGCGGTCCGCGGTGGGGTACAGGCAACGGTCCGCTACAGCGGCGCAGGACTGGTCAACCGCGTCTACCGTGCGGTGCGGGAGTATTTTTAATCTGTCGCAGGCCAGAGTGGTCTGTGGACAAAGGTCCAAGCAGCTTTGATTCGCTGAGTCGAAGCGTGCAAAGTTACAGGATCAGGGGACTTTTTCTTCGCGTGCCTGGCAGGAGTTAGCGAGATGAGCATTAATATCGGGCCACCGGCGATCGACGAGCTGAAGCCGCGCATCGCGGTGATCGGGGTTGGCGGTGCGGGGGGCAACGCGATCGCCAATATGATTGCAGCCGAGATCGAGGGTGTCGACTTCCTGGTCGCCAATACCGATGCCCAGGCGCTCAACAATTCGATCGCCGAGCATCGCATTCAGCTTGGACCCGATATCACCCAGGGACTTGGCGCCGGATCGCGGCCCGAAGTCGGCCGGGCGGCGGCAGAAGAGACCCTGCCCGAGATCGAACGGGTGCTGGACGGCGTCCATATGTGCTTCATCGCCGCCGGCATGGGCGGGGGCACAGGCACTGGTGCCGCACCGGTTATCGCCAAGGCGGCGCGCGACCGCGGTGTGCTGACCGTGGGCGTCGTCACCAAGCCGTTCCTGTTCGAAGGATCGCGCCGGATGCGCGCGGCCGAGGCCGGGATCGAGGAACTACAGAAGCACGTCGATACGCTGATCGTCATTCCCAACCAGAACCTGTTTCTCATTGCGAAGGCGGAAACTACTTTCAAGGAAGCGTTCCAGCTTGCCGACGAGGTGCTCCAGCAGGGTGTGCGCTCGATCACCGACCTGATGGTAATGCCGGGATTGATCAATCTCGACTTCGCCGACGTGCGCTCGGTGATGGGCGAGATGGGCAAGGCGATGATGGGCACTGGCGAGGGCAGCGGCGAAAACCGCGCGCTTGAAGCGGCGGAAAAGGCGATCGCCAACCCGCTGCTCGACGGCGTTTCAATGCAGGGCGCCAAGGGGGTGATCATTTCGATCATCGGCGGCGAGGACATGCGGCTGCTCGAGGTTGACGAGGCGGCCAATCACATTCGCGAACTGGTTGATCCGCAGGCCAACATTATCTGGGGATCGGCGTTCAACCCAGATTTGCAGGGCAAGATCCGGGTTTCGGTGGTCGCGACCGGGATCGAACAGAGTGCGGCGCATGTGGAAGAAGCGCACCGCCCGCTCAATCTCGGCTTGTCACGCGGTCCAGCGCGGCCGGCAGCGCCCGCCCTTACTCCGGTCCAGTCGTTGTTTGAACCTGCGCCGAAGCCCGAGCAGGAGCTTGAGGTTGAACCGGTAAGCCATGTCGATTCAGATCTCGGCGTTGCAATCGCGCTGGCGCCGGCGTTGCCCGATCCGGTTGCCAGCGGCTCCACTAGCGGACAGGGCGCGTGGGCACAGGACGAAAGCGAAGATGGAGAAGAGGAACGTCAGGTCAAAAGCAGCGCCTATGCCAGCCTGAGCGGCGTTTCGCCCAGCCCGCACGATCCACTTGACCTCGGGCTGGAGCAGGTCGAAGTCGGCGATGATGCAGGTGACCCTGCCGATGAATTGCTGCTCGATGCCGACCGACTGGCCGAGGCCGATGGTCCGGTCACGCCGCTAATGCCAGGGCGGCGGCGGGCCTTGCTGTCGAATCAAGGCGAAGGCGATGAGCGGCCGGCCAAACCGAATATGGGCGCGGGCAGCACTTTGTTCGAGCGCATGGCCAATTTGTCGCGCGGCACCAAGCCGTCCGCCGATGACGATGACGATGATGACGGCAATGAGGGCTCCTCTATCAGCATTCCCCGTTTTCTCGGCCGGCAGAACAACCAGTAGACGCAGCTGCCGCGAGGGCGGTGCCCTTGCTGTTCGCAGACGGTTCACGTTAGACGGGATAAACGAGAGTTCCGGGCTATGACCGGAATTTGGCCGTCGGCTTGCGTCAGCGAAGTGTGCGGTTTTGACGATGGAACGCTAGGACTTATTGTGTCACCCGGTCGCCAGTCGCCGAGCTACAAACCGCTGCGTATGCTGTGGGTCGCTGGCGGTATGGCGGTTGCCATCGCCGGATCGGCGCATCTGGCGCATGCGCAGCAGGACCTTGCGGGCGAACCGCAGCCCGTTACCGGGCAAACTGTCGCCACCAGCAATTCGATGACCCTTAATGCTGCGCTGTCGCGGCTTGGGCGTAATCCCCGCGACATCACCGCGCTGATCGATGCCGGCAACGCTGCGCTGGCAATCGGCGATGTCGATGCCTCGATCGGGTTCTTTAGCCGCGCCAATCAGGTTACACCGGGCAATCCGCGGATCAAGGCCGGTTTGGCCCGCGCGCTGGTTCGCAGCGGGAATCCATTTGATGCGATTCCGCTTTTCGACGAGGCGGAACGCGGCGGGGCGATGGACAGCACGGTCGCGCTTGATCGCGGGCTGGCCTATGATCTGGTTGCCGACAATACTAGGGCGCAGAGCTATTACCGTCTGGCGCTGTCCGCCGGGCCCAATGACGAAGCCAATCGCCGGCTGGCCATCAGCCTGGCGATCGCTGGCGACAAGCGCGGCTCCGCAGCCGTTCTCACTCCATTGCTAGTGCGGCAGGACAAGGCGGCGTGGCGCGCAAGGGCATTTGCTTTGGCAATTCTCGGCCAGAGCGAAGATGCGGTGGCAGTGGTGAATACCACGCTGCCGAAGCAGCTGGCGAGCGGCATCGCGCCCTATTTGCGTTACATGCCCCGGCTCACCCGCTCGCAGCAGGCGGCCGCGTCCAATTTCGGCCAGTTCCCCCGAGCCGCCGAGATCGGCCAGGATGACCCGCGCGTCACGCGTTACGCAACCACCGCGCCGCGCCGTCCGGCGGTGGCCGCTGCGGATGCCGGCCTGGTTCCCAAGGGCGAACCGCTCGGCCGCAGCGCCCCTCCGCGCGACGCCGCCAGGACCCCGATCGAGGCACGAGTGGCAGCCGCACCCGTCACGCA
>JANONQ010000119.1:0-2016 GCA_031420935.1 Novosphingobium sp.
GTCCTCGCGGGTCTGAAGCAAGGCCAGGCTGGCCATATAGGCGGTCATGTCGCCATCGGGCGGCGAGACCACGGTGGTCGACCAGCCCATGACATGATCGCCGGTGAACAGCGCGCCGGATTGCGCCAGCGCGTAGCACAGGTGGTTGGAAGTGTGGCCCGGCGTGGCGACGGCGGTGAGCGTCCAGCCGTCCCCCGTCAACTGCTCGCCGTCCATCAGCACATGCTCCGGCGCGTATGTCGAATCGAAGGCGGCATCGGAACGAGGGCCATCGTCGGTCAGCGACAACGGCGCGCAGCCGATGATCGGCGCGCCGGTCGCCGCGGCCAGCGGCACGGCGGCCGGGGAGTGATCGCGGTGGGTGTGGGTGCAGACAATCGCGGTGACCCGCGCGCCGCCGATGCCGGCGATCAGCGCGGCGATATGGTCGGGCTCGTCCGGGCCGGGATCGATCACCGCGACTTCGCCGGCATTTCCGACGATGTAGCTCTGGGTGCCGGTAAAGGTGAAGGCCGAAGGGTTGCCGGCGAGCACGCGGCGCACCAGCGGTTCGGTCTGTTCGGCAAGCGCGGTCGGCCATGGGCGGGAGGGGAATTTCATGAGAGGGGATATGGGGGGTGATTGCGAGGCTGTCGAGACCTGCTCCCCTGTCGCTTGCGGGAGGGCCCAGGGGTGGGCATGATCGCGGGCAAGCGACATCGCGTTGCATAAAGCACGGACCCACCCCTAACCCCTCCCGCGAGCGGGAGGGGAAGTTGACGGATAGCCAATGAACTTGCGCGGTGAACTCATTCTTGTCCTTGACGCCGGGACCACCTCGACCCGCGCGATGGTGTTCGACCTCGACGGGGGCTTGCGCGGATCGGCGCAGCGCGAACTCGCCCAACATTATCCGCAGGCCGGCTGGGTCGAGCACGATGCCGAAGAAATCTGGCAATCGACGCTGGCTTGTGCCCGCGCGGCAGTGAGCGACGCCGGCGGAGCGGACCGCATCGCCTGCCTCGGCATCACCAATCAGCGCGAAACCGTGATCGCCTGGGACAACGCCAGCGGCGAGCCGCTCCACCGCGCGCTGGTCTGGCAGGACCGGCGCACCGCGGATGCCTGCGCTTCGCTGCGCGCGGCGGGGCATGAGGCGGCGGTGCAGGCTGCGACCGGGCTGCTGCTCGATCCGTATTTCTCGGCAACCAAGATGCGCTGGCTGATCGACACTGTGCCTGCCGTGCGCGCGGCGGCACAATCCAGGCGACTGGCGCTGGGAACCGTCGAAAGCTGGCTGGTTTACAAGCTAACCGGCGGATTGCGCATTACCGACGCGGCCAACGCCAGCCGCACCAGCCTGCTGCCACTGGCGGCTGCGGGGTTCGATCAGGGCCTGTGCGACCTGTTCGGCGTACCGCGCCCGGCACTGTCCGAAGTGGTCGACAATGCGGGGAACTTCGGCGCGGCCTTGCCCGAGTGGTTCGGCGCACCGATTCCGATCACCGGCCTTGCCGGCGACCAGCAGGCCGCGACCATCGGCCAGGGCTGCCTGCTGCCCGGCGAGACCAAGGCAACCTTTGGCACTGGGGCCTTCGTCCTGGCCAATATGGGCGCCGCAATCCCGCAATCGCGCCACCGGCTGCTCGGCACGGTGCTGGTGCAGCTGCACGGTAAGCGCCAGTTCGCCCTCGAAGGCTCGGTGTTCACTGCCGGGAGCCTGATCCAGTGGCTGCGCGATGCGCTCGGACTGATCGCCAGCGCCGGCGAGAGCGAGGCGCTCGCCCGGTCGGTTGCGGACAGTGGCGGTGTGGTCATCGTGCCGGCACTGGCGGGGCTCGGTGCGCCGCACTGGAAGCCGGAAGCCCGCGCGTCGATCACCGGCCTGAGCTTTGCCAGCACCCGCGCCCATATCGTTCGCGCCGCACTCGAAGCCATGGCGCTGCAAACCCACGACCTCGCCCAAGCCTTCGCCGGCGATGGCGCGCCCTGGAGCGGACTGCGGATTGATGGCGGGATGAGCGCCAACGACTGGAT
>JANONQ010000120.1:0-20639 GCA_031420935.1 Novosphingobium sp.
GCCTTGCGCGAGGCGCTTTGCGAGGCCAGGATCAGCATGCCGGGAACATCATATCGGTTTCACACCAGGCGCCGCTGGCTCTCCCGCAAGCCGCCGGTCGTTCAGCAAATTGATCACCGCCGCCGCCGTCTCCTCGATCGAGCGGCGGGTGACATCGATCACCGGCCAGCCGTTATCGGCAAAAATTCGCCGGGCGAACTGCAATTCGCGTGCGACCTTTTCGGAATCGACATAGGCCGTCTCGGGCGCTTGGCCCAGCGAAAGCAGCCGGTTGCGCCGCACCTGGATCAGCCGCTCAGGCGCGGTGGTAAGGCCGACCACCAGCGGCTGGCGCAGTCCGAACAGCGCGGGCGGCGGCGGGCTTTCGACGACAATCGGGATATTCACAGTCTTGTAGCCGCGGTTGGCGAGATAGATCGAGGTCGGCGTTTTGGAGGTGCGCGAAACGCCGGCCAGGACGATATCAGCCTCCTCCCAATCCTCCCAGCCGACGCCATCGTCATGGGCGATGGTGAACTGAATCGCCTCGACCCGGGCGAAATAGGCCGCGTCCATCGCGTGCTGGCGGCCCGGCCGCGCCTTGGCCTGCTGGCCCAGCAGATCCTCCAGCGCAGCGCTTACGGCATCCAGCGCCGCGATTGCTGACAGGCCAAGCGCCCGGCAGCGCTCCTCCAGCCTGCTGCGTGTTTCCGGATTGACCACGGTAAACAAAACCAGGCCAGGATTGGCGGCGATATCGGCGAGAATCCGCTCAAGATGTTGCTGCGATCGCACCATCGGCCAGAAGTGGCGTGTGACATTGCTGTCGTCGAATTGGGCCAGTGCCGCCTTGGCGATCATCTCCAGCGTCTCGCCGGTGGAGTCCGAGAGGAGATGGAGATGAAACCGCGGCATTGGATGATCGTATTATACCAGCATGGCCTGTGGACAGATCCGCGCATAAACCACGGGAGGGCTGCGCTGACAACTTTGGCGGCACATTAGCTCCCCGCTATCGGCAAGGGGGCGGCATGCTTGTCGACATGTGCATGGGGAATCCCACAGGCTGGGGATAGCGGGCATAGACTGTGCTTGACGCCAGCCTGTCACGATTCGGGATAGGCCGGCCCCTGTTCAGCCGGGGACAATTCGGGCAAGGCGCGCTTGTTCTCGCTATCCACAGACCAACTACAGTCATCATCCTTATATAATTCTATTATTTTTTAGTAAGAAAGAGCCCGATGCCTGGTTTGCTGCTCGATACGTTGCGCGGGATCAATGCTCCCGAGCGACCGGTCTGGCTGATGCGCCAAGCGGGCCGCTATCTTCCCGAATATCGCGCACTCAGGGCCGAGAAGGGCGGATTTCTGCCGTTGGTTTATGATAGCAAGGCCGCGGCGGAAGTCACCTTGCAGCCAATCCGCCGCTTCGGATTCGACGGCGCGATCCTGTTTTCCGACATCCTCATCGTCCCTCATGCGATGGGGCAGGACCTCCAGTTTCTCGCCGGTGAGGGACCACAGCTAAGCCCCCGGCTAGTCGATACCGCATTGTCTAGCCTGGAAGCCGTCCCAGAACGCCTTGCGCCGATCTATGCGACGGTTGCGAGGGTCAAGGCAGGCTTGGGTAGCGCATGCACCCTGCTGGGCTTCGCAGGCAGCCCATGGACCGTCGCCACCTATATGGTCGCCGGCGAGGGGAGCCGCGACCAGCATGAGACCCGTGCGCTGGCCTACCGCGATCCTGCTGCGTTTCAGGCGATCATCGATGCTATTGTCGCGGTGACGGTCGACTACCTCGCCGGTCAGGCGCAGGCAGGCGCGGAAGCGGTGCAATTGTTCGACAGCTGGGCAGGCAGTCTTGCTCCGGCCGAGTTCGAGCGCTGGGTGATTGCCCCGACCGCCGCCATTATTGCTGCCTTGCGGGTTCGCGCGCCCGGTTTGCCGATCATCGGTTTTCCCAAGGGAGCGGGCGCGAAACTGCCGGCCTACGCGGTTGAGACCGGAGTTGATGCTATCGGACTGGACGAAACCTTCGATCCCGTCTGGGCGGCGCGGGCGCTGCCGCTGGGCATGCCGGTACAGGGAAATCTCGATCCGCTGTTGCTGCTGGCAGGCGGCGCGGAACTCGAGCGGCAGGCGACGTTGATCCTCGATTGCTTCGCCGACCGGCCGCATGTGTTCAATCTGGGGCACGGCATCGGTCAGTATACGCCGGTCGAGCATGTCGAACAGCTGCTCGGCATTGTTCGGCGCTGGCGCAGGTGACGACGGCGCAAGCTGCGGCTAAGGCCTGGTCCGACGGGTTCGGGGCATCTTCAGGGAGCAGGTCCCATCTTCATGGAACAGGTCATTGCGATGACATATCTTTGGCTCAAGGCCGGCCACATCATCTTTGTCATCTTCTGGATGGCGGGGCTGTTCATGCTGCCGCGTTATTTTGTCTATCATCAGGAAGCCGCACCCGGTTCACCCGAGAACGCATTGTGGATCGAGCGGGAGCGCAAGCTGCTCAGGATCATCCTGTGGCCCTCGCTGGTGATCGTCTGGCTGCTGGGTCTGATGCTGGCGGTGACCACCGGCGCGTTTTCACATGGCTGGTTCCACGCCAAGCTGGCGCTGGTGCTGGCACTCAGCGCCTATCACTTCTGGCTGGCTGGCTATGCGGCCAAGCTGGCGCACGGCGAGCGGCAACTCAGTGGCAGAAATCTGCGCCTGCTCAACGAGGTGCCCGGCATCGCCGCAGCTATCATCGTCATTCTGGTGGTTGTCGGCCCCCAATTCTGATCGCGTGTCTGCTGCGTTGACGGGCGAGGCGCTTGCGCCTATTCGCCAACGCCTCATCGGCCCAAGACCGCGTTCATCGCGGCACGATCCGCTTTCCCCAAGCCCCAGGATCGATCGGCCATTCCCAGACTTCATCCGGAATCTTAAAACTCATGCATCTCAAAGAACTCAAGAAGAAAACTTCGGCCGAGCTGGTCGAAATGGCCGAAGAACTGGGCGTCGAAGGCGCCTCGACTTTGCGCCGCCAGGACATCATGTTCGCCATCCTCAAGGAAGTGGCTGAGGATGGCGAGGAGATCATGGGGCTCGGCACAATTGAAGTGCTGACCGATGGTTTCGGCTTCCTGCGCAGCCCGGAAGCAAATTACCTCGCCGGCCCCGACGACATCTATGTCTCGCCCAATCAGGTTCGCAAATGGGGCCTGCGCACTGGCGACACGGTCGAGGGCGAGATACGCGCACCGCGCGATGGCGAGCGCTATTTCGCGATTAACAAGCTGACCCTGGTCAATTTCGACGATCCCGAAGCCGTGCGCCACCGGGTAAATTTCGACAATCTCACCCCGCTTTACCCTGACGAAAAGCTCAATCTCGACACCTCCGATCCGACGGTGAAGGACAAGTCCGCCCGGGTGATCGACATCATTAGCCCCCAGGGCAAGGGCCAGCGCGCGCTGATCGTCGCGCCGCCGCGCACCGGCAAGACCGTGCTGCTGCAGAACATCGCCAAAGCGATCACAGACAACCACCCGGAAGTTTTCCTACTGGTGCTGCTGGTGGATGAGCGGCCTGAGGAAGTCACCGACATGCAGCGCTCGGTGAAGGGCGAGGTAATCGCCTCGACCTTCGATGAGCCGGCCAGCCGCCACGTCCAGGTCGCCGAAATGGTGATCGAAAAGGCCAAGCGCCTGGTTGAGCACAAACGCGATGTCGTGATCCTGCTCGATTCGATCACCCGCCTTGGCCGGGCCTACAACACGGTTGTGCCAAGCTCTGGCAAGGTGCTGACTGGCGGCGTCGATGCCAATGCGCTGCAGCGGCCGAAGCGCTTTTTCGGTGCCGCGCGGAACATCGAGGAGGGCGGTTCGTTGTCGATCATCGCCACCGCCTTGATCGATACCGGCAGCCGTATGGACGAAGTGATCTTCGAAGAGTTCAAGGGCACCGGAAACTCCGAAATAGTTCTGGATCGCAAGGTTTCGGACAAGCGCATCTTCCCCGCGCTCGATGTCGGCAAGTCCGGCACGCGCAAGGAGGAACTGCTGGTCGAGAAGGACAAGCTCGCCAAGATGTGGGTGCTACGGCGTATCCTCATGCAGATGGGCACAATCGACGCGATGGAATTCCTGCTCGACAAGATGAAGGATTCCAAGACCAACGAAGATTTCTTCGCCACGATGAACCAATAGCGGGAGCTACCGCAGGTGACCGATCTTTTCGTTCTGGCCGCTGCAGCGGCAACTTCTTTGGGCGGTCCGGCCGAGATCTGGGGCCATATCGTCCACGATTTTTCCAATATCACCAGCCCTGCGGCGATGTCGGCCTTTCTTCAGGTCTTGATGATCGACATCGTGCTGGCGGGTGACAATGCGATAGTCGTCGGTGCACTGGCGGCCGGGCTGCCGCCGGCTGAGCGCAAGAAAGTCATCGCCCTTGGCGTACTCGCGGCGCTGGTGCTGCGGATTGTCTTTGCCTTGACGGTCACCTGGCTGCTCGGGATTGTCGGCCTGGTGCTGGCCGGCGGTATTCTGTTGCTGTGGGTCGCTTGGCGCATGTACCGCGATATCCGCGGCCATACCGCAGCTGAATCGCCCGGTTCTCCCGAGATTATGGGCGACGAGCATTCTGGCATCATCGCGTCGAAAAGCTTCGCGGCCGCCGCCTGGTCGGTAGCCATAGCCGATGTCTCGATGAGCCTGGACAATGTCCTCGCGGTCGCCGGCGCCGCGCGCGATCACCCCGGCATCATGATCGTGGGCCTGATCGTCGCCGTTGCGTTGATGGGCATCGCCGCCAATGTCATCGCCAAATATATCGATCGCTACCGCTGGATCGGCTGGGTCGGCCTGGTGGTGATTGTCTATGTCGCAGGCAAGATGATCTGGGAGGGATTTAGCGAGGTTCAGCCGTACATGTTGGCATTGGCTGGGTAAGGCTTCGGGAGAACTGCCGGGGGCCGCCCTGTTCGCCGCAGTCTGTTATCCAACATTCGCCGCGAAAAATGCCGCAGTCCGCTCGTCCGCCAGCTTCGCGCCCGCCTCATCGCGCCTGGCGCCGAAGCTGTCCGCGAAGCCGTGATCCAGACCTTCGTAGTCGAAGATGGTCACATGCGAATTCTCGTCCAGTCCTTCGTGCATGGCTTGCTGCGCGGGCGGGGGGACAAATCCGTCGGCGGTCGGGACATGCAGCAGCAGCGGCTTGGCGATGGCGCGCGACTCGTTCAGCATGGTATCGATGCCGACGCCGTAATAGCCGACCGAGGCGTCAATATCGGTGCGGGTCGCGGTGAGATAGGCGACCCGGCCGCCCATGCAATAGCCGACCAGGCCGACCCGGGCGACGCCCTGTTCGCGCCTGATCCAGTGGATTGCCGCCTCGACATCGCGAATGCCGAGGTCGAAATCGTGCTTCATCATAAAGGCGATGCCCTGCTGGAATTCTTCCGGATCGTCGGGGTTAAGGTCAACCCCGGTCTTCTGCCGCCAGAACACATCGGGCGCGGCGGCCAGATAGCCCTGCGCGGCCCAGTCGTCGCATTTCTTGCGAATGCCGGGGTTTACGCCGAAGATTTCCTGGATGACGATGACCGCCCCACGCGGTGTGCCGCTCGGCTTTACCAGATAAGCCGGAAAAGTGCTGGTGCCGTCGAGCGTCGGGATTTGGGCGTTGGTTGTCATAAAGGGGTCTCCGCAGATTCTGGTCGGCCAATTAGGCGGCCTTGGTGGACTTTGCCAAGGGCCTGTGCAACCCTTGCGGTATAGAGCGGTACTGGAGGTTGGCGATGAAAGTGAATGTCGAGATCGACTGCACGCCGGATGAGGCGCGCCGATTGATGGGACTGCCCGACATTACCAAGGTCCACGAAGCCTATGTCGATGCGGCGGCGAAGGCAATGCAGGGTGCCGGCAGTCTCGACCAGCTGCAGGACTACGCGCGTCAGCTCGCGCCGATGGGCCAGATGGGGTTGAAGCTGTTCCAGCAATTCCTCGAAGGCGGGGCGAACCTTGCTGGCGGCGCCAAGGGGAAGAAGGGCGAGTAGCGCTTCCTCAAGCGGCGCCGAAGCTGCTGGTGCGCCCCAAATGAGCGATACCATTTTCGCGCTGTCCAGCGGCGCCCCTCCGGCGGCGATTGCTGTGGTGCGGATCAGCGGACCAGGCGCGAGCGGCGCCTTGCGGGTGCTGACTGGCAAATCCCTGCTGCCGCGCCAAGCCACCTATGTCCGGCTGCGGCGTCCAGATGGCGAGACGCTTGACCGGGCACTGGCGCTGTGGCTGCCGGGACCAGGCACGGCAACTGGAGAGGATATCGCTGAACTCCACTGCCACGGCGGCCGTGCGGTCATCGCCGGCGTGGAAGCGGCGCTGGCAGAGATGCCGCAGTTGCGCCGCGCAACTTCTGGCGAATTCACCCGGCGTGCGTTTGCCAACGGCCGCATCGATCTCGCCGAGGCCGAGGGCCTGGCTGATCTGCTGACTGCGGAGACCGAACTGCAGCGCCGCAGCGCCATGGCGATGGCCGGGGGCACCTTCAGCCGCATGGTCGAGGCGTGGCGCGAGGAATTGCTGGCGGCTTCGGCGTCGATTGAGGCCGTGCTCGATTTCGCTGACGAGGACGATGCCACGACCTTGCCAGGAGATTTCATCTCGCGCCTTGAGAAATTGCGCGCGGACCTTGATGACTGGCTCGCCCGTCCGCGCGCCGAAGCGCTGCGCGAAGGATTCCGGGTTGTGCTCGCTGGCCCGCCGAACTCGGGAAAGAGTACTCTTTTCAATGCTTTGGTTGATTCCGATGCGGCCATAACCGCGCCGATTGCCGGGACCACCCGTGACGTCTTGACCCATCCGGTGGCAATCGCGGGGGTGCCATTCCGCTTCGCTGACACCGCCGGTCTGCGCGATCAGGCGGGCGATTCGATTGAAGCGATCGGGGTCGCGCGCGCGCGCATGGCAATTGGCGATGCCGACCTGGTGCTGTGGCTCGGCCCAGAGAGTGAGGGATCAGCCGGGGCCTGGGAGATCGAGCCACAGGTCGACCGGCCGTGCCAGCCTGCCAAGCGCGCGCCTCGACACCGGGTTTCAGCGGTAACCGGCGAGGGGCTGGACGCTCTGCGCCGGGACCTCGTGGTTACAGCTCGCGCGGCGCTGCCCAAGCCTGGCGAGGGGGCCCTCAATGCGCGGCAGCACCGGTTACTGGCCGAGGCCGAAGCGGCGCTCGCGAGTGCGACGTTGCAATTCGACCCATTGCTCTGCGCCGAATACCTGCGCCTTGCCCGCGTCGCTTTCGATGGGCTTCTCGGCCGCACGACAACCGAGGATATGCTCGACACGTTATTTGGACGGTTCTGCATCGGCAAATGACGTTCCACGTGGAACAGGTGTCCCTTTGACGCAATTGCCCGACCGCAGTAAGGGCGCGATCAATGCAGAGTTTCGATATCATAGTTATTGGCGGGGGGCATGCCGGGTGTGAGGCGGCGGCGGTCGCAGCCCGGATGGGCGCGCGGGTTGCGCTGATCAGCTTTGATCTCGCTGCCGTCGGGGCGATGAGCTGCAACCCGGCGATTGGCGGGCTGGGCAAGGGGCATCTGGTTCGCGAAGTCGATGCCTTTGACGGATTGATCGCGCGCGCCGCCGACGCTGCGGCAATCCACTACCGGATGCTCAACCGCTCCAAGGGCAGCGCGGTCCACGGCCCCCGCGTGCAGGCCGACCGCAAGCTGTTCAAGGCGGCAATTCGTCGCCTGCTGGCCGAGCAAGGCGATCTGACGCTTCTCGAAGGCGAGGCAGCGGGACTGACCTTGGCAGGCGGGCGAGTGAGCGGCGTGGCCTTAGCCGATGGCGCGGTGCTGGCGGCGCCCGCGGTTTTGCTTTGCACTGGGACGTTTCTCGGAAGCACCATGTTTCGCGGCGAGGAGCGGATGACTGGGGGCCGGATCGGCGAGGCATCCGCCCAGCTGCTCGCCAGTCAGCTGCGCGAAGCGGATCTGCCGATGGCAAGGCTCAAGACAGGCACGCCGCCCCGAATTGACGGCCGTACCATCGACTGGTCGCGGCTCACCGAGCAGCCATCGGATGCCGAACATTGGTGCATGTCGGCGATGTCGCAACGCCGGACCAATCCGCAGATCTTCTGCGCGATCACCCGCACCAATCCCCGCAGCCACGATGTAATTCGCGCCAACCTGCACCGCTCTCCGCTGTTTTCCGGCGCGATTGGCGCGCAGGGTCCGCGCTATTGCCCGTCAATCGAGGACAAGATCCACCGCTTCGCCGACCGCGATTCGCATCAGATTTTCCTCGAACCCGAAGGGCTGGACACGCATCTGGTCTATCCCAATGGCGTCAGCACTTCGCTGCCGGCCGATGTCCAGCTCGCTATGCTCAGGACAATGGATGGGCTTGAGCATGTGGAGATGGCAGTGCCGGGCTATGCGGTCGAATACGATCACATCGATCCCCGCGCGCTGCGCCCAAGCCTTGAGCTGCGCGCGATCCCGGGGCTCTATTGCGCGGGACAGATCAACGGCACAACCGGCTATGAGGAAGCGGCGGCCCAGGGCCTGGTCGCTGGGATGCATGCGGCGGCCGAAGTACTCGGGCAAGAACCCGCGCCGCTCGACCGGTCCAACAGCTATATTGCGGTGATGGTCGACGATCTGACGCTGCACGGTGTCTCCGAGCCCTACCGCATGCTCACCGCCCGCGCTGAATATCGCTTGCGCCTACGCGCCAACAACGCCTCGACCCGCCTTACGCCGCTGGCGATCGCGGCAAGTTGTGTCGGCGCGGTGCGGCGCGACTGGTTCGCTCGGCGCGAGGCGGCGAGAGAACTGCTGGAGGCCGAGCTTGTGCGGGAGGTGGGAGCACATGAACTGGCCGCGTCCGGACTGCCAGTGCGCGGGGATGCCGGTAAGTTGTCCTTGCGCGAATGGTTGCGTTTCGGCGGTGTCGAACTTGAGGGACTTGCGCCGTGGATTGCCGACTACGCCCATATCGACACGGAACTAGCGGCGGAAGTTGCCGAGGATGCAGCTTATGCGCCGTACCTTGCCCGGCAAGAGAGCGAGTTGCGGGACGTGCGCGCGGGCGGTGCGCAGCCCCTCGGTGATTACTTTCCCTACGCGGCGATCTCCGGCCTCTCCCGCGAGATGGTCGAGCGGCTTAGCCGGGCCATGCCCTCGACGCTCGGCGCTGCGGGCCGCATCCCTGGAATCACCCCGGCGGCGCTAGCGGTGCTGCTCGTTCACGCGCGGCGGCAGGCGGTATGATTACCAGCGAAGCGGCGGCGAAGGACTGGCTGGGGACATTGCCCGAATGCGACGAAGCGGCGATGGCGCGGCTAGAGCGGCTGAGCGGTATGCTCGCAGACGAAAATGGCCGGCAGAATCTCGTATCAGCCGCTAGTCTAATCGAAGTATGGCATCGACATATTGCCGACAGCGCCCAGCTTTTGACCTTTGTTCCACGTGAAACATGCTCGCCTTGGCTCGATTTGGGCACCGGTGCGGGATTCCCCGGATTGGTGATCGCTGCACTCCGGCCCGAATGTGCAGTACTCATGGTCGAATCACGCACCCTCAGGTCCGATTGGCTTGAGCGGGCTTCGGCAGAGCTGGCGCTACACAATGCGGTTATCGTGCGCGTTCCCATCGAGCAGTTTGAGACGCGACCGGTGGGCGTCATATCGGCGCGCGCCTTTGCTCCGCTTGACCGATTGCTAAAGCTATCGGCGCGATTTTCCACAGACGAGACGGCCTGGCTGTTGCCGAAGGGCCGTTCCGCGCGTCAAGAGTTGCAATCGCTTCACGGATGGAATCACATGTTCCACGTGGAACAATCGCTGACCGATGAGGATGCCGGTATCATTGTCGGCCGGCTCCTTGGCAAAAAAGGCCGCTAACCGTGATCCGCATTGCGATTGCCAATCAGAAAGGCGGCGTGGGCAAGACCACCACGGCGATCAATCTCGCCACCGCGCTGGCCGCGACAGGCTGGAAAGTGCTGCTGATCGACCTCGATCCTCAGGGTAATGCCTCGACTGGCATCGGCATCGCCGCCAAGGACCGCCAGAGTTCCACCTACGAATTGCTGATTGACCAGGCACCGCTGCGCAGCTGTGTGCAGTCCACCAGAATCCCCGGCCTCGACATTGTCCCCGCCACAGTCGATCTGTCTGGGGCGGAAGTAGAGCTGGTTTCGGTTGATGATCGCACTGGCCGCCTGTCCCGTGCGCTGGCCGGCGAGGTGGGTTACGATATCTGCATGATCGATTGCCCGCCTTCGCTCGGCCTGTTGACGCTCAACGCGCTGGCAGCGGCCGACACGCTGCTGGTACCGCTGCAATGCGAGTTTTTCGCACTCGAGGGCCTCAGCCATTTGTTGCAGACGGTCGAGCGGGTGCAGCAGCGCTTCAACCCCGATCTCGGCATCGTCGGCATTGCTCTCACCATGTTTGATCGCCGCAATCGCTTGTCCGACCAGGTTTCCGCGGATGTGCGCTCATGCCTCGGCGAACTGGTTTTCCAGGCGACGATCCCGCGCAATGTCCGCCTGTCCGAGGCTCCCAGCCATGGCTTGCCGGCGCTGGTTTACGATCACGCCTGCGCGGGCAGCAAGGCCTATATGGCGCTGGCACGCGAGTTGATGGCGCGCTTGCCGGAAAGAAGGAAAGCCGCATGAGCGATGCAACCAGAATTTCCATGACCGCAGCCGCGGCAGCCGGGTCCGTGATCAAGCGCAAGCCGCTGGCACTGGGACGCGGGCTCGGCGCCCTGATGGGCGAAGTCCGCCGCGAGGAACCGCTGGTCGTACCGGCGGCTAGCACCGAACCCGGAACTGCCAAAGCGGCTGGGCTGGCGATGCTAAGCGTTGCCGCAATCGAGCCGCATCCAAGCCAGCCGCGCCGCCACTTTGACGATGCCGCGCTCGATGAGCTGGCCGCTTCGATCGCGGCGCGCGGGGTGATTCAGCCTATCATAGTCCGGCCGCTGGGCGAGGGGCGTTATCAGCTGGTCGCCGGTGAGCGCCGCTGGCGGGCGGCGCAGCGCGCACAACTCCATGAAATACCATCCTTAATTCGCGATCTGGGCGAGCGTGAAGTGATGGCGCTGGCGCTGATTGAAAACCTCCAGCGTCAGGATCTCAACCCGATCGAGGAGGCGCGCGCCTATCACCGGCTCGCCGAGGACGAAGGGCTGACTCAGGCCGAGATCGCCCGCATGGTCGATAAGTCGCGCAGCCATGTCGCCAATCTTCAGCGCCTGCTGGCGCTGCCCGAGCACGTCTTGGCGATGGTCGAGGATGGCCGGCTGGCGATGGGCCATGCCCGGGCGCTGATCGGCGCGCCCAATGCGGCGGACATTGCCGAAGCGGCGGTGGCCAAGCACCTTTCGGTTCGCGAGGTCGAGCGGTTGGTGCGGCGGCGGCAAGTTGGCGAGAGCGCACCCAGACGCAGCCGCGCGGTCCGCGATTCTGCCGATTCGGCCGATATCGCCGCCGTACAGGGCCATCTTGAGGAATTCCTCGGCCTGGCCGTTCGCATCAACGGCGATGCCGACCCGCGCTCGGGCTCGGTGACCATCCGCTACCGCACGCTCGATCAGCTCGATCTGATTTGTCAGCGGCTCACCGGCGGCGGGATCTGACTCTATAGCCAGGCGCGGCAAGTTGCGCGGCGCAACTTGAAGCGGCGTTCTTGCGGTTCAATTCACCTTGATTCGCTTGTCCGGCAGCGGGCGGTAACTGCGCGCGCGCGGGGGAATTGAGCGCGTGCGGACTGGGACGTATTCCTCCGTCTCTTCCTCGCAAGGTTGGCAATCCTGCTGCATTTGCCCCGGCGCCATTGCCACCGGCTGGATGAAAGTCTGGCCCGGTTGGCCGTAACTTAAGCCGTAGCCGGGCTGGGCATAGGCACGGTAGTAATCGTCGAGATAGGCTTCGCAGTAATCGTAGGCCGGGCGAAGGTCGCCGTCGTGGTTTGCGCCATGTTGACGGCGCTTCGCCCGATTTCTCCCATCATCGTAGTAATTTGCGGTACGCCGCCGGCATTCCCACAGCCAGGCCTCGCGCGCACGGGGATCGATCCGGGCTGCAGCAGGCGCAAGGATGCCGCTGTCATGCCACACCGGCCGCATGTCTGGAGCGCCAGCGGGAGGCGGCGAGCCGGGCGTGTGCAGCGGGAGATCGGTGGCCACCGGCGGAATGCTGGGCATCCCGGGGGCCTCCGCTGCGATCGCGGGTTGGACCAGCGCCAGTGCCAGAGCCAATGCGCTTGGCGCACCCGATATCCGGGCAAAGTTGCGAAATGGCATAGGATTCCCCTCATGGCTCCGGAAGCAATCCGGTTCGACGTGGAAACTAGCATCGGCAGGCCCGGTGAACCAAGGGACTCCGCGGCACACAATTCGCCCTGTCCCGTTTCGGTGCAGACAGAACCCTAAATCATTGGAGCGATCAGCGCGGCCAGCGCCACGATTCTTTTGAGATCGGCATGGTCGAGGCGGGCGAGGTCCGGACTGTCGCGATCGGGCACGGAGCCGAACATTGCCTGCCTTAAGGGCATTGCCGCCCTGAGTTTCTCCACCTATCTCACCGCGATGATCCGAAAACTGCGCAAACCGCTTATCTGGCTGGGCATCGTGCTGCTCGTTCTGGCGCTACTGGGCGTCTGGGTCATGCGGGGAAATCCCTCGAAGCTGGATAGCGCAGCAACCTCCGGCAAGACACCGCTGCTGGTCGAGCCCGATTCCGAGATGTTCCCGAGCATTGGTCTGGCGAAGACCATCGGCTGGGCCGGCGGATTGGCGCCAACTCCGGCGCGGGGCCTGGCGGTCAGCCGGTTCGCCGAAGGGCTGCGCCATCCCCGCACCATGCTCACCTTGCCCAACGGCGATGTGCTGGTGGCCGAAACCAATTCCCCGCCGGGCACCGGCTCAGGCGGCATCACCGGCTTCTTCATGAAACTGTTCATGGGCCGGGTGGGCGCCGGCGAGCCATCGGCCAACCGCATCGTCCTACTGCGCGATGCCGATGGAAATGGCACGGCGGAACAGCGATTCACCTTCCGCACCGCCGGGCTTGCCTCGCCGTCGGGTATGGCTTGGGGCAATGGCAAGCTCTACATCGCCAATCACAATGCCGTGCTCGCCTTCGACTTTACACCGGGCCCGACCGCGCTGGTCGGCGAGCCGCGAAAGCTCATGGATTTGCCTGCGGCGGGCTATCACTGGATGCGCAATCTGGTGTTAAGCCCCAATGGCAAGAAGCTCTACGCCGCGGTCGGCTCGGCGTCGAACATCGGCGAGCAGGGCATGGCGACCGAGGCTGGCCGCGCGGCGATCTGGGAACTGGATATCGCCAGCGGCAGCCGCCGCCAGTTCGGCGGGGGCATGCGCAATCCCAACGGCATGGCCTGGAATCCTTCCACCGCTGAGCTTTGGGCAACGGTCCAGGAGCGCGACTTGCTCGGGCCCGATCTCGTGCCCGATTACCTCACCAACGTGCCGGTCGGCGCGCAATATGGCTGGCCGTGGGTCTATTGGAAGAACAATCCGGACTGGCGAGTGAAGGATCCGATGCCGGATTTTCTCATCGACTATGCCCGCAAGCCTGAATATGCGCTGGGCGCGCATACCGGCGTGCTAGGGCTGCTGTTCTCATCGGGTGGTAATCTGCTGGGCGAGCGGTTCGCCAACGGCGCTTTCATCGCCCGCCATGGCTCATGGAACCGTAAGCCGCTGGCCGGTTATGACGTGGTATTCGTTTCTTTCGATGCCAACGGCAATCCTGTCGGGCTGCCGCAGCCCGTGCTGACCGGTTTCCTAACTGCCAAGGCCAATGAAACGCATGGCCGTCCGGTGTGGCTTACCTGGGACCGCGCGGGCGCTTTGCTGGTGAGCGACGATACCGCCGGCATTATCTGGCGGGTGCAGGCCCCCGGCGCGGCGCGCTCGGCAGCGCCCAGGCCGGTGGTGACCGCCCGCATGCCGGCAAGGCGAGAGCTGAAAGGCGATCCCAGTGCGCAATTCGAGGCGGGCTTCAAAGACGACTATGTCCGGATTCCGCAGTAGCCGTCAGATTGCCATACCCGCGCGCCCGGCCAATTCATTGACGAACTGCCAGGCGACCCGGCCCGAACGGGCCCCGCGCCGCTTCGACCATTCGAGCGCCTCGCCGTGCTCCCAGCTCAGCCCGAAGCTTTGTGCGTAACCGGCTATGATCGCCAGATAATCTTCCTGGCTGCAGTTGTGGAAGCCGACTGACAGGCCGAACCGGTCGGCCAAGGCGAGACGGTCGTCGAGAGCATCGCGCGGGTTGACCGGATCATCCTGCTCGCTGAGATGGCGCGCGACAATGGCACGGCGGTTTGACGTCACCGCCAGCCTGACATTGCCGGGCCGCGCCTCGACCCCGCCTTCCAGCCAGGAACGCAGCGCGCGCGGGCCGGTGCTGTCGCCATCCTCGAAGCCGAGATCGTCGATAAACACCAGGAACCGGCGATCCACCCCGCGCAGCGCGCTAAACAGCGCTGCGAGCAAGGCCAAAGCATCGGGCGCGACCTGCACTAGTGCGACCCGCGCCTGATCCTCCGCCTGCGCAGCGAGAATGGCAGAGCGCAGCAGCGCCGATTTGCCCATGCCGCGCGATCCCCACAACAGCATATCGTGCGCGGCGTGACCGGCGGCGAGGCGGGCGATGTTTTCGGTTACGGCGGCTTTCTGGGCGGTGATGCCGCGCAACAATTCGAGCGGCGGCGCCAGGATTTGCACGACGGCCCGCGCGCCGGTGCCGTCCCAGACGTAGGCGGGATGCGCCAGCCAGCCAGTCGTCGCGGCTTGCTCTGGCGCAAGGCGTTCGAGCGCATCGGCAATCCGAGCGAGAAGATTGTTGCCACCGCTCATCCCGCCAGCGCCCCGGCATCCAGCGCATAGAGCAGACCGGCCCCGCCCATCGCCGAGGCTCTCAGCCCGGCGGCTTCAGGCACGACATGCTCGATGAAGTAGCGCGCAACCACCGGTTTGGCGCGCGCTATGCCTGGCGGCACGCCCGCTTGCCCCGCCGCACGCGATTGACGCAGCAGTTGCCAACCGGCAGCTGCGACGGCGCACATGGTGAGGTAGGGCACGCTGCCTGCCAGCCGGTCGTCTAGGCTGGCCTCGCTGGCCATCCATTCGCCGATTGCCGCGCAATCGCGGGCGAGGGCGGCCAGCGGCGCGGCATCTTCAGCCTCGCTCGCGATGTCCACCATCAGCGCCGCCAGCACCCGGCCATTCTCCAGGCCCAGCTTGCGCGTGACGAGGTCGGCCGCCTGAATGCCGTTGGTGCCTTCATAAATCGGCGCAATCCGCGCGTCGCGGTAGAGCTGGGCGGCCCCGGTTTCCTCGATAAAGCCCATGCCCCCGTGGATTTGAATATTGAGGCTGGTGACTTCGCAGCCGGCATCGGTGCCCCAGGCCTTGAGCAGCGGTACCAGCAGATCGGCGCGCGCCTGCGCCGCAGCGTCTCCCAGTGTGCCGCGATCGACCTGGCCGGCGGTGTAATAGAGCAACGCTCGCGCGGCCTCGGTCAGCGCGCGCATCCGCAGCAGCATGCGGCGAACGTCAGGATGTTCGATAATCGCTACCGGTGCCTTGTCGGGGGAGCCGGCGCGGGCCGATTGCACCCGCTCTCGCGCGTACTGGCCGGCCTGCTGCAGCGCGCGTTCGGCGATCTGCACGCCCTGGCAGCCGACGTTGATCCGGGCCGAGTTCATCATCGTGAACATCGCTTTCAGGCCCTCGTTCTCGCGGCCGACCAGCTCGCCGATGCAGACATCATTGTCGCCATAGCTCATCACGCAGGTGGGCGAGGCATGGATGCCGAGCTTGTGTTCGAGACCAACCGCCTTGAGATCGTTGCGCGCGCCGAGGATGCCGTCTGCGTTCACCATATATTTGGGCACGACGAACAGCGAAATCCCGCGCGACCCGGCCGGCGCGCCGGGAGTGCGGGCCAGCACCAGATGGACGATATTCGCGGCCAGATCATGTTCGCCCCAGGTGATGAATATCTTGGTGCCTTTGACGCGGAATTTGCCGGCATGCACGCCGTCGCTGATTGGAGTGGCCGCAGTGCGCAGCGCGCCCAGATCGCTGCCCGCCTGCGGTTCGGTGAGGTTCATCGTCCCTGACCATTCGCCGCTAACCAGCTTGCCCAGGTACATCGCCTGTTGCGCTTCGCTGCCGTGATGCCGCAGCGCTTCGATCGCGCCGACGGTCAGGATCGGCAGCAGCGCAAAAGCGAAATTTGCCGCGCCGAGATTTTCCAGAACGCAGCAGGCAAGGCTGAACGGCAAGCCCTGGCCGCCGAATTCCACCGGGCCGGCGATGGCGTTCCAGCCCGCCCCGACATAGGCCCGGTAGGCCTCGGCAAAACCTTCGGGCAGCGTAACCACGCCGTTTCCTATCGCGGCCCCTTGGGTATCGCCGATGCGGTGCAGCGGCGCCCATTCGCCGGCCGCGAAACCGCCAATACCCTCGACGATGGCCGTAACCAGATCGGGGCTGGCGGCAGCGAATCGGTCGTGCGCGGCGAGCTCGTCGATCCCGGCGCTGATTTGGAGCGCGAATATCTGCTCGGCGCTGGGCGGAGTGTACTCGATCATGCGCTTTCCCTTGGCTTTGTGTCCCACCGCCTATAGCGCCGCGCCATGGCGGACAACAGCCCACCCACCATCCTTGCCGCCGATGCCGCCGCGATTATCCGGGCGGCTGGCGTGCTGCGCGGCGGCGGTCTGGTCGCGGTGCCGACCGAGACGGTCTATGGCCTCGCCGCGCGAGCGGACAGCGATGCGGCGGTGGCGGCGATCTTCCACGCCAAGGGCCGGCCGGATTTCAATCCGTTGATCGTCCATGTCAGCGATCTGGCACAGGCGAGACTGCTGGCGGAACTGGACGGCCGGGCGACGGCGCTGGCGGCGCGCTTCTGGCCGGGAGCGCTGACGCTGGTGTCGACCAAGCGCGCCGACGCACCGCTCGCCGCTGCGGTTACCGCCGGCTTGCCGACGGTCGCACTGCGCTGTCCCGCGCATCCGGTCATGCGCGCACTGATCGCCGAGACCGGCCTGCCGCTCGCCGCGCCGTCGGCCAACCGTAGCGGTGCGGTCAGCCCGACCAGCGCCGCGCATGTCGCTGCTTCGCTGGGCGGGAGCATCGGGCTGATTCTCGATGGCGGAAGCTGCGCGGCTGGGATCGAATCGACTATTCTCGCGCTGCGAGAGAAGGCCGGCTGGCAGGTGCTGCGACCAGGACCGGTTACCGTGTCGCAGATTTCCGCCATTCTTGGCGAGGAGAATGAAGTCCTGACGCCATCGGCGGCGCTTGAGGCACCGGGCCAGCTTGCCAGCCATTATGCGCCGGGCAAGCCGCTGCGGCTCGGGGCCAGTTGCGCGGAACCAGACGAGTTCCATATCGGTTTCGGGTTGGTGGCGGGAGATGTGACCCTGTCGGCCGCGGGTGACCTCGCGGAAGCGGCGGCGCAGCTTTACGCCGCGCTGCACCAGGCGGAGGCTGCGGCCAAACCACGAATAGCGGTCGCGCCGATTCCCGATGCGGGGATCGGCAGCGCGATCAACGACCGGCTGCGCCGTGCGGCGGCATGATCACTCGGGTTCGGCGAGGGGTGTCGGCGAAAGGCGCTGGAGTGCATCATATTCGGCGCTTGCCCGGCTGCAGGCCTCGCCATTGCCGTCCGCACACTGGCGCGAATGCAGCAGGTAGCTGCGCTCCAGCCGGCCGAACCGCTGTTCGCCGAGCCGAAGTGCGCGGCCGCGCTTTTCGTCCGATTCGGACTGGCTGGTGGTGGTAAGATCGACTGCCTTGCCCGCAACGCGCACCGGAGCGGTTGCGACATCAACCAATGTCTTGGCGATACAGCCCGGCAGCGCCAGCACGCCAAGCGTTGCCAGGATCGTTGCTGCGGTTTTGCGCATTGCTTTTCGCCCCGTGATTTAGGCGGCAGCATGCCCGACAAAACCTTGCCAGTCAGTGAACTAGCCAATCGCAATCGAAAGGGCCGCTCCTCGCGGAACGGCCCTTTGTTGATTTCTACGGCTTTGGATAGGCAGATGTCAGACTGAGGCTGCAACCGCTGCTGCCGCAGCAGCTGCAGCCGCCGCCGCCGCTGCCTCATAATACTTCGGCGCGTATTCGTTGAGGATCGCCAGGATTTTCTTGAGCGCGGCCGGCTCGTCGGTCTTTTCCATGGCTGCAAGTTCACGCGCCAGGCGCGATGAGGCGGCTTCGAAGATCTGCCGTTCGGAATAGCTCTGCTCGGGCTGATCGTCGGCACGGAACAGATCGCGGGTCACTTCGGCGATCGACACGAGGTCGCCCGAATTGATCTTGGCTTCATATTCCTGTGCCCGGCGAGACCACATCGTGCGCTTGACCTTGGGCTTGCCCTTGAGCGTATCGAGCGCCTCCCGCAGGGTCTTGTCCGACGACAGCTTGCGCATGCCGATCGCTTCGATCTTGTTCACCGGCACGCGCAGCGTCATCCGCTCTTTCTCGAACCGCAGCACGTAGAGTTCGAGATGCATACCTGCGATTTCCTGCTGTTGCAGTTCGATCACGCGGCCGACACCATGTTTTGGATAAACGACATAATCACCGACATCGAAGGCATTTGCCTTAGCCGTCATGTATAATCCCTTCGTTCAATCGGGTGGAGCCCCGCGGTAGCGCGCTGACGAACTTTGGCGCCTGAAGCGCCAGATGCGCATTTTCATGGCCGGTTCTATACCAGCGCCACCTTTTCCGCGACCCGTCCTACGTCCGTCTTGCGACACTTATTGCAACGCAGCGGAATTTCCGCTGCGAACAAGCATCTATATAGCACGGCTGTAATATAATTGCCAGAGGGTGAAATCCGAACGGATTCCGTCCAGCGTCTGGCGTTCCGTATGACGGCAGTGCGCCGTCTCAGTCGCCTTCGCCAGGTTCGGCAGAGAAGAGTTTTTCGAACTTGCCCTCAACGCCCTTGAAATCGTCGGCGTCTTCCGGCGAATCCTTCTTGGTGGTGATATTCGGCCATTCGGCGGAAAACTTCGTATTAATTTCAAGCCATTGTTCAAGCCCGCTTTCGGTATCGGGCAGGATCGCCTCGGCCGGACATTCCGGCTCGCAAACACCGCAATCGATGCATTCGCTGGGGTTGATGACAAGCATGTTTTCACCCTCGTAGAAACAGTCTACCGGGCAAACTTCCACGCAATCCATGTATTTGCAGCGAATACAGGCGTCGGTGACAACATATGTCATGGCTGCAAATCCCCTTGGGCGCTATCGTTACGAATAGCCGTTGCTAAAGGGAAATTCGCAGCGCCGTCAAGCACCCGATAACAGCTTTGCGCTTCCGGAGCAGGTCCGCGCTGGACCGGCAGGACAAGCAGCTCGATCACCCGTACGCTGTTGGCCAGCGGAACCGTCAGGACATCACCGACTGCGACCTTCTGATGTGCCCGGTCGATCCTGCGCCCGTTTAGCCGAATATGACCATCCGCCGCCATCGCCTGAGCAATGGATCGCGAACGGGCGAGTCGCAAAAACCACAGCAGCTTGTCGATCCGCATCAGCGGACCAGCTCGGCGAGTGCCGCGAAAGCGCCGCCGTGAAAGGGTGGCGTCAGCGGCGACTCCCCGCCGTCCTGCCGGCGCGGTGGCCGCCAGCGCCAGAGTAGCCGCATAGGCGGGCCGGCTTCGCCTTTGTGCAAGCCGCGCGGCATGATCGGCTGGAAGTCAGCAAGTCGCAGCAACGCGGCATAGCTGGCAGTCGTTAACCCGGCGGAAACGGCGCGGGCAGGATCAAGCGGAAAGGGCCTTCGGCCAACCAGAACTCGCACCGCATGCGCTTCGCGCAGCAACCGGTCGGCAATGTCAAGCCGGATCGCCTGTTTGCCGAGTTGGCGATATCCCGGCGGAAACGAACTGACGGCAGCGAGAACCGGCGGCATGGCGGATTCCGGCAAGGGTGCAATTGCCCCGCCGAGCGATGCCAGCACCTGCCAGGCCGCCAGCGCTTTCGGCTTCAGCATGGCTGGCACGAACAGGTCGAGCTGGCCGACACGGACACCCAGCCGGGCGAGCGCGGCGCGCTGCGCCTTGTCGAGCCCGTCAATCCCCGAAGCCTCGCGGCCGAGCATGCCGCCCGCTTCGACCAGCCGGATCAACAGCGCGCGCAAAGCCGGCCCGGCCGCGGCCGCGCGGCTGGCCGCGTCGAGCCTTTGCAACGGATCGAGCGGCGACAGCATCTGATGCAGCCACTCCGCTAGTGCGGCCATCAGCGGCAGACGCGCTTCTATCGGCAGAGTCTCGATGGCTTGATCGGCAACAAGCCGTGGCGTGATCGGCGTGCGCCCCCGCTCCAGCACGGCCAGCAGGGCGCCCTCCGCATCCCACAGGATCGCGCCGTGGGCCAGCCTGAGCACTGTCTCCCCCTGACGGATCGCGGCAGTCAGCTGCCCCGCCCGGTTCGCAGCCAGGGCGGGAACGTGGCGTTCCGCAGCGGCGAGCAGCAGCTTGCGGTCGCTGGCGCGCAGGGCCGGATCGACGTTAAACCGAAAGCCGCGCAGTGTGCCGATGTGCACGCCGTCGACCAGAACTTCGCCGTCCTCTAGCGTG
>JANONQ010000121.1:0-6330 GCA_031420935.1 Novosphingobium sp.
CAGCATTTCGGCGAAATCCTCGTCGTCCACGCCGCACATGCGCTTTAGCCGGGCGAATTCGCCGCCTGCGACAAGATCGAGATTTTCGAGCAGCCGCGCCATCGCCGGATCGTGGCGGTCGGCCTCGATGGCCTGCAAGGCGATGCATTCGCCAAGGCTGCGCGCGCCAACGCCGGTCGGATCGAGCGTCTGCACCAGCGCCAGCGCAGCTTCGGCCTCGGCAAGAGGGATCGCCAGATAGGTGGCGATCTCGCGCAGCGGTGCAGCGAGATAGCCCGCTTCGTCCAGCTGGTCGACGATGTAATCGGCAATCGCTGCACCCTGCGGATCGGTGGTCGTCGCGCCGAGCTGGGCGCGAAGGTGGTCGGCCAGGCTCGCCTCGCCCTGCGCGCGTTCTTCGATACCGGGGCCTTCCTCGCCGCCGCCGATGCGTATTTCTCCGCCCCATTCAGGACCGGATTGCGCGGCGGTTGCACCATCACCGGTATCGCGGTCGCGGTCGAGCGCCGCCACTTCGATATCCAGCGGACGGTCGTCGGCGGCGCGGCCTTCGCCGATCAGCTGGTCGATCGGCGAGCTTTCGAGGCTGGTGCGGCGCAGCTCGGGCGGGGCTTCAAGCGGTTCCAGCCCGTCGCTTGGTGCCGCCTCGCCGACATCGAGCAGCGGGTTGGCGTCCAGCGCCTCACCGATGAAGGTTTCGACTTCCAGATTGGACAGCGCCAGCAGCTTGATCGCCTGCTGCAGCTGCGGCGTCATCACCAGCGACTGGGACTGCCGGAGATCGAGACGGGGGCCGAGGGCCATAAATGGGCTCAGCTCAGTACCAATGCTTCGACAAGCTCAGCACGAGCGGAGTTTTGGGATCGAGACAATTCCCGAGTCCCGCTCATCCTGAGCTTGTCGAAGGATCACAAGGTGAACCCCTCGCCGAGGTACAGCCTGCGCACGTTCTCGTCGGCGACCAGCGCCTCGGGGCTGCCGGCGAACAGCACCTGCCCGCCATAGATGATGCAGGCGCGGTCGACGATGTCGAGGGTTTCGCGGACATTGTGGTCGGTGATCAGCACGCCGATGCCGCGTGTCTTCAGATCCTTCACCAGATCGCGGATGTCGGCGATGGACAGCGGATCGATGCCAGCGAAGGGTTCGTCGAGCAGCATGAACGACGGATTGGCGGCGAGCGCGCGGGCGATCTCGCAGCGCCGCCGCTCCCCGCCCGACAGCGCCATGGCCGGGCTGGCGCGCAGTCGTATCAGGCCGAATTCGCCAAGCAGGCGCTCCAGCTCCGCAGCGCGAACCGTGCGATCGGGCTCGATCAGCTCGAGCACGCAATTGATGTTCTGCTCTACGGTCATGCCGCGAAAGATTGAGGTTTCCTGCGGCAGATAGCCGATCCCAAGGATCGCCCGGCGGTACATCGGCAGCTTGGTGATATCCGCGCCGTTGAGCAGAATGCGGCCCGAATCCGGCCGCACCAGCCCCATGATCGAATAGAAGCAGGTGGTCTTGCCCGCTCCGTTCGGGCCCAGCAGGCCGAGCACTTCCCCCTTGGCGACGGACAGAGAAATGTCGGTCAGCACCGCGCGCTTGTCGTAGCTCTTGGCGATCGAGACGACTTCGAGACCGCCGGCTGCAGCCAGCGGCGCGCCTTGGGCGCTATCGGCCGCAGCCTGCCCCGGGGGGAGCGCCGGGTCGGAAATCTGGGTCAAATCGTCCATGCCAGCCGCGATCTAGGCAGGACGCACCAGAACAGCAAGCCGCCTTTCCACCATCCCATAGGCAATCTGGCAGGTTTCATGCATGGCAAATTAGCGCCTGGAAATGACGGCAAGGTTAACCGCGCTTGATTGCGCGCCTGATCGGTGATTTACTCCGCCTTAATTACAATGAGGATCCGCGGAATGGTTAAAATCGGGCAGCGCGGCATTTTTACACCGCGAGCCGATGTGCCTTCGGTAGCCAAGCCGTTCGATTGGCGCCGCAGGATGAGCGATCACATCGCCTATGCGCTGCTGGTTTACACGGTGCTGCAGATCTTCGTTACGATGGGCGCGCTGAAGAGCCAAAGCGGCTCGCTGCTGCCCTACCTGGCGCTGGTAATCCTCGTCGCTGCGATCATCCCGGCCTGCCGCGGCTTTGAGCGGCGCTGGAACCGGTTGACCGACGCGCAGGCGCACGATCCGGCAATGGCGCCCTATTATCGGCGTGACCGGATGACGCTGTGGCTGCTGGCGATAGGGCTGCCGTTCGCGCTGACCGGCCTGTTCAAGGGCTTGGGCGCTTTGTTCGCTTGAAAGCGCCGCTGCCGCTTCCCCGCCGGCGCAATTATCCCTAGAGCGGACCGCCTGCCGCGCCAGTCCAGCGCGGCCAACGGGAGCCGTAGTGCCGCTATGCTTAGTCTCGATGCCGCCAGCTCCCGCGCCAATGCCCTGATCGAACGCGCCCGCCGCGCCGGGGCCGATGCCGCCGATGCGATCTACAGCGCCGACGCCTCCGAAAGCATCCAGGTTCGCCTTGGCAAGCTGGAGGATGTCGAGCGTTCGGAAAGCGAGCATATTTCGCTGCGGGTGTTTTCCGGCAGCAGATCGGCCAGCATCGGCTCCTCTGACATGAGCGACGATGCACTGGACGAGCTCGCCGCCCGCGCCGTCGCCATGGCGCGGCTAGCGCCCGAGGATACCTATGCCGGCCTGGCCCCGGGCGAGATGCTGCTCAACGGACCCTTCCTTGCGCTCGATCTCGAGGATCCCACCGAGCCCAGCCCGCTCGCCCTGCGCGACTTGGCGCAAGCCGCCGAGGACGCCGCCCGCGCGGTACCGGGGGTGACCAATTCCGAAGGCGCTGGGGCGAGCGCCGGTCGCGCTGTTTTTGCGCTGGCTACCAGCCACGGCTTTTCCGGCGGTTATGCCACCTCCAGCCACGGCCTCAGCGCCAGCGTGTTGGCCGGGGAGGGCGGCGGCATGCAGCGCGACTACGCCTGGCGCTCCGCCCGCTACGCCGCCGACCTGCCGACCCCGGAAGAAATCGGCACGCTGGCCGGGACGCGCGCGGTGGCGCGGCTGAACCCCGGCCGGCTTAAAAGCGGCCCGCTGCCGGTGGTGTTCAGCCCCCGCGTCGGCGGCTCGTTGATCGGCCATCTCGTCTCCGCCATGTCCGGCAGCGCCATCGCCCGCCGCGCCAGTTTTTTGCTGGACCGGCTGGATGAGCAGCTGTTCGACCCGGCCATAATCGTCGCCGAACAGCCGCACCGCCAGCGCGGCCTGCGCTCGCGGCCGTTCGACGGCGAAGGCCTGCCGACAAGCCCGCGCCATCTGGTCGAGGGCGGACGCATCACCGGCTGGCTGCTCGACAGCGCCTCGGCCCGCCAGCTCGGCCTGACGCCCACCGGGCATGCCGCCCGCGGCCACGGCGGCGCGCCGGGGGTGGGGACCAGCAATCTCCACCTCGCCGCCGGCAGCGTCACCCCGGCGCAGCTGATGGCGGGCATTGCCGATGGCGTCTATATCACCGAACTGATCGGCATGGGCGTCAACGGCGTCACCGGCGACTACAGCCGCGGCGCCTCGGGCTACCGCATTGTCAAGGGCGAGCTGGCCGGGCCGGTGGCGGAGTTCACCATTGCGGGCAACTTGCTGGATATATTCAAGGCGCTGACCCCGGCGAATGATCTGGAATGGCACCGCGCGGTCAATGTGCCAACGGTGCGGGTGGACGGGATGATGGTCGCGGGGGATTAAGTTAAGCCGGATAGGATTATCGAGTGGATAAATATATTATTTATTCAAGAAAATAAGTAACAAGTCGTCAATATAGGGAGTGTTGTAGGATGACTATGCCATTAAGTACCGCATTTATGTTTTTAGCATCTATTATTTTTCAAGTTTCCGCTCTTGCGTTTCTACCGCTAACAAAAGGTTACACAAATGTTGTCAACAGCATAATTTGTTCGGTATTGTTTGTAATTGGCATCGCTCTTCTTGCAAAAATTATATCGACCGGAGTTCGGATGAGTATATTGATTCCCCTTTCGGCAGCTGCGGTACCCATTGCCATCGTTGGGGTCTCACTCGTTTTCTATGGCGAGCCTGCTTCGGCTTTGAAAATTGTACTTTTGCTTTCAGCGTGCGGAATAATCGGATTAGCCAGCACATTATGACGCCGGATTTTAATTCCCTTTATGACTTAACGCCACCATAGAATTTCCGCGAATTCCGGCCGCATGGAGCAGGCGGTGGTTGTCCCGGATCACCACGTCTTTGGGCGACCATTCGTGCCGGTCAGTTCGGTTCCTTCGCCCGCTCCAGCGCCTCGACGATGAACCGCTTGGCCACTTCCGCGTCGCCCCAGCCCTTGAGCTTTGCCCATTTGCCGGGTTCCAGATCCTTGTAGTGCTGGAAGAAGTGCTGGATCTGCTGGGTGACGATCGGCGGCAGATCTTCGTGCCCCATCACTTCGCGGTAATAGGGGAAGGTCGCGTCGACGGGTACGGTGATAAGCTTCTCGTCGCCGCCCTTATCGTCGTCCATCAGCAGCACGCCGACCGGGCGTACCTTGATGACCGCGCCGGGGATGATCGGCGAGCGGGTGATGACCAGCGCATCCAGCGGGTCGCCATCCTCGCCGAGTGTGTGCGGCACAAAGCCGTAATTGGCCGGGTAGCGCATCGGCGTGTGCAGGATGCGGTCGACGAACAGCGCGCCCGATGCCTTGTCGAGCTCGTATTTGACCGGCTCACCGCCGATCGGCACCTCGATGATCACGTTGATTTCATGGGGCGGGTTGTCGCCGGCGGGGATGAGGTCGATGCGCATGGGCGGCTGTTTAGCTTCGTCCAAACTGCAGTGCAACAAGCTTAGGCCGATGCACCCAGCGTGTTGATGATGAAGGCGATCACGCCGATGTTGAACGCAAACGCCAGCAGGCACTGGAGCATCACTACCCGCCGCACATAGCCGCGGGTGACGATCACGTCCGAGGTCTGGAAGGTCATGCCCATGGTAAAGGAAAAGTAGCAGAAATCCCAATAGTCGGGCTCAGGCGTCTCGGGAAACAGGAAGCCGCCGCGGTCGCCCGGCCGGTCCTGCGCCGATCGGTAATAGTTATGCGCGTAGTGGAGCATGAACACCAGATTGGTAAAAAACCAGGCCATCGCCAGGGTTAGGACCAGCTTGACCATGGCTGCAATGTCGCCCTGTTCGGCTGCACCCAGTTCGCTGGCGATTGCCGCCATGACCGTAAGCAGGACCACGGCGGTGATCACCAGCACCATGGCGCGGTTGGCATCATTGGCTGCGGAATGGCGGCGCATGTCATCGGCGGTGTGGTCGCGGCTTAGCGGCCACAGCGACAGGATGAAGACCACCGCCGCCAGATCGAAGCCCCAGACCAGCGCTTCGGCCCAGCCGGCGCTACGCACGGTAAACATGATTGCGAAGACCGCCGCCATCACGCCAAGAAACAGGACAAAGCGGGCCGGCGCGATACGGCTGCCGAGGCCGTCAGCCTTGTCAGCGTTCGGCGCCGGCGGTTGGTTCATTTCACCGCCCCTGCGCGGCGCGGCGCCAGCAGCTGGTCGAGCCCGGCAGGTTCCTTCGCGCTAGTAGCCCGCTCCAGCCACGGGTAGCGCAGCCCGCCATAGTACGGCACCGGCACGGTGAAGAAGCGCTCGCCGCGGCGGATCAGCAGTTCGATCGGCTTTGCGGTGCCCTTGGCCGCGGTAATCGCCTGTTTCAGCACGTCTTGATCATAGGCGGCGCCGTTCACCGCGATGACTTTTGCTCCAGTGACAATGCCGGCGTTGAACGCGGGCCCGTCCCAGCGCGGCGAGGCCACTGCGGCATCCTTGTCGATGACGAAGCCCAGCGAATGGGTGAGATTGAGGCTTTTGGCATCTTCCATTCGCGCCTTGTCGAACGGGTTGGGCTCCTCCTTCCACACCAGCCGGTAACCGCCCTGCTCGATCCCGGCGAGCGGCGGCGGCTGTCCCGGCAGTTCGATGCGCCGGCGCAGGAAGGCCGCCCAGTCGTGGGGATAGACGCCGTTCAGCGCGGCGACGGCATCCTCGAATTCATAGGTGACCACCCCCCAGTCGCCGTCGCGAATGCCGAAGAAGGCCCGGGCGAAATCGTCGAGGCTGCGGCGCCCGGCAGTGCCGGCGCGGATCAGTTGGTCGGCCTCCAGCCAGATCAACGCGCCTTCGCTGTAGTAATCCTCGCTGCGGCTGAGCGAGCTATAGGGAAGCGGCCGGCGCAGGGCGATGATCGGATCATGGGTGGTATCCTCAACCGAACGCCAGGCGCGCCCGGGCTGGATCGTGTAATAGGCGGCCTG
>JANONQ010000122.1:0-1970 GCA_031420935.1 Novosphingobium sp.
CTCGGCCAGGGCGAACAGCGCGCCGATTTGGGCGTGATCCAGCAATCGCGGCAAGGGCCGGCGTGGACGCGGGCGCGGGAGTGCTGATGAGGGATCGTCGCCGCGCAGCCGTTCGTCCAGCAGGAACCCGTAGAATTGGCGCAGAGCCGAGCATTTTCGTGCCAGACTGGAAGGCGCGAGATCGGCCCATGTCTTGCCCAGCGAGGATAGCGCGGCCCGGTCTGCCGCAGCCAGGGCACCAATCGCGCCCTCGGCCCCATCAAGGTCGCGGCGGTAGGCCGAGAGCGTGTTGACAGCGGCGCCCCGCTCGGCAGCGAGCATGGCAAGAAAAGAATCGATCTCGCCCGAAATCGGCCTAGCCCCGCGCCACTGCCTCGGCGGCAATCATCCGGGCTTCCGCGTCCAACCCAACCCGCCGCAGCGACGCGACAATGTGGTAAAGGTGAAGCGGCGTCATCTTGTCCCAGCTGTCGCCCTGCATGCCGATCCCGGCGAGCAGCGCCACCAGACCGCGGTTATTGACCTGCGCCGACCGGTCGATCAGCCGGCTCCACCGCGTTTGCCGGTTGAGATCGATGCCCAGCGTGGCGGCGAAATCCCCGGCCGCCTGCGGCGTCACCCGGCCCAGTCCGGCCAGCCCGGCGAGCAGGAACGCTGATTTTCGGGCTTGGTCGCTGGTGTCGCCATCGTGGTATTTTTCAAGTGCTGCGGTTCCAATGGACCCGGAAATGCCTGGCGCTGAAAGTGCAAGCAAACCCCATTCGCGCGAACCGGCCTTGGCCAGGCCCGACCAGCGCAAGGCATTACCATCAAGCCCGGCGGTGAGCATCGAGGCAATGATGTCGGCCGCATCATTGGCGAGCTCTGCTCCGGGCTGAAGACGCGCCGCGGCATAGGCAGTAAGTACTTGAAGCGCGTAGCGTTTCCGGGGGTCAGCCGCGCCGTCCCACAATTGCCGCATGGCGGCGAGCCGTCCGCTGGAATCGCTGGCGCCATAAGCATCGCGCAAAAGCGAGCCGCGCGCGGACCATTCGTCTGCGACATTATCCTGATCGGCGTAAATCTGACTGTATAGGTCGACCATCGCCGCGCTCGACAGTATGCCCGCTCCCGCCGCGTGGTCAGCCGCCGCAGCCCGCGCCTCCAGCCCCACCATCGGTGCGGTTGCCGTCATGTAATCGTAGCGCAGGCCGGCTTTCGCCATAAGCGACGCCGGCGGTTGCAGGCCGACGCCGATGGTCAGGCCGTAGCGCCACGGCGTCATATCCTCGACATTGTCCCATTCGATCTTCACCGCCCGGCGCGCCTTGCCGGCAGCACCGGCGTATTTCTGCGCCAGCAGCATGTCGATGCGGGGCATCACCCCGTAGTAACGCTGGCGATCGAGCTGCGCCATGGCGACATTGCCGTCACCCCGGAACGCGGTGCAGATCGAGCTGACGACCTGCCACTGCGGGTCCTTGCGCGCGCCGCCCTGTAGCGTCACGGCGGGGCAGATGCCGGTGAAATCGGCGGTGAAGATGTAGGCATCGAGCGCGGCCTGGGTGAGAGCGGGCGTGTAATTGCCGGTATCGACATCCTGCACCAGCGCCCTGGCCGCCACCCCCTCGCCCATCCGCAGCAACAGTGCGGCGCGCAGAGCGGCAAAATCGGCGGGGTTCATCGTGGCGGGCGTATCGAGCCGGGACGCCAGCGCGCGTCGGACCAGTATATGGCCCCAGCGCGACACCATCGCCCCCTTGTTCCCGGCAATGGCGGCGCGCACCAGTCCGGCGTCCTGCCCGGCCAGCGAGCCCCCAGGAAGCCCGCCTTCCCCTTCGGCGAGAATCCCGACTTGCTGCATGGACCGGCGTGCAGCCAGGGGAATATCGAAATTGGGCTTGAGCCCCAACAGAGCGTCAATTTCCTCCGGCGACATTTTCTCGAGCACGGCGACCGGTGGCAGCTTGATCGCGGGAGCGATAGCGCCG